>NZ_JAVJUO010000148.1:0-83288 GCF_040220555.1 Coleofasciculus sp. C1-SOL-03 | reverse complement strand
GTTTAGGTAAGACTTAGAAGACAGGTAGACCAGTAGACAAGGAAGAGTGAGAACGGAAAATAGGGCGTTTCGGCTTTTAGAAGTGAGTTTGACCGAACCTAATTTTGTACGGTTTTTCCTCCTTGTCTTCTTTCCTTCCTTACAAGTCCTGGAATGACGCAGGTTTTGGTCAGTTTTTGGAAGTTCTCGGACACGTAGCCGAAAATGCTGGTGGACGAGTAGTAAAAGTTAAACCCGCTCATACGTCTCAAATCCTCTGCTACAGAGATGAGTTTGTCTTTATGAGTCTAGATGATCGGGAATGGTTTGATTTAATTGAATGCTTGCTTGTTGACCGCGATATCAATGCTGCTATCAACATCAAGCGAGTGGGGCTGGGCTTGTTCCCCACCATAAAACGCCGTAAAGGGAATCTTGTAGTCACCAAATCTACTACTAATAGTACCTCGAAGGAAGCTCTAACCGTACTGCATTCGGTGCAAGGTTGGAGAAGCGATCAGGTCGAATCTTTGATTGACCGTGAGAGAAGTCACGTCTGAATGACACGATGACCGATATCTTTACGATAGTACAGTCCCTCAAACTCAATACAGTCTATCGCCCGATAGGTGGCTGCGATCGCACTCTCTAATGTTTCCCCGGTTGCTGACACCGCTAACACGCGCCCCCCATCGGTTAGCATCTGTTCCTGCTTAAACTGAGTTCCGGCACAAAATACCGTAGCCCCCTGTTCCTGGGCTTGTTCAATCCCACTAATAACATGACCCTTCTGATACGCCCCCGGATACCCTTGCGCCGCCGCCACCACACAAGCCGCCGCCCCAGATTGCCAGCTAATTGGCGGTAATTCTGCCAGTTTCCGCCCGGTACAAGCCAAGAGTAATTCGTGCAGGGGCGTTTCCAACAAGGGTAAAATCGCTTGAGTTTCTGGATCACCGAAGCGACAATTAAACTCCAGAACCGTGGGATCACCTTGAGGCGTAATCATTAATCCGGCGTAGAGAACCCCGCGATAGTCAATTCCTCGTTCCTGCAACGCCTGCACCGTGGGTTGGAGAATGTCTTGCTCAATCCGTGCCATCAAGCTAGGATTCACCAGGGGAGAAGGAGCAAACGCGCCCATCCCTCCCGTATTCGGTCCCGTATCGCCTTCACCAATCCGCTTATGATCTTGAGCGGGTAATAAGGGACGAATTGTGATGCCATCGGTTAGCGCCAAGACAGAGACTTCTTGACCCATAACGCATTCTTCGATCACCACAGCATTAAACTTATTCTTAAACAGAAACTCAACCGCCGCTACTGCTTCCTCAATGGTTTGAGCCACTGTTACCCCTTTTCCGGCTGCCAAACCATCTGCCTTAACGACAATTGGGGCATCTTGCTGTTTCAGGTAGGCGATCGCCTCATCTTTATCGGCAAACATAGCAAACCCAGGCGTGGGAACGCCAGCCGACTGCATCAAGGTTTTTGCCCAAGCCTTACTCGATTCAATTTGAGCGCCTGCTTGAGTCGGACCAAACACGACCAAGTTTTGGCGACGCAGATAGTCGGTAATCCCCAACGCCAACGGAAGTTCCGGACCCACAACCACTAACGAAATATTATGCACCAAAGCAAACCGAGCAATTCCGGCAAAATCATCCACTCGTAAAGACAGATTCTGACACTGTGGATTTGTCGCTGTACCCCCATTGCCAGGAACACAGATTACTTGTTTAATGCGTTGAGATTGCAACAGTTTCCAGGCGAGGGCGTGTTCGCGTCCCCCATTGCCAACCACCAAAATCTTCACGTTAGCCTCGCGCTCCCGAAGAAATGAACGATAAAGTATACACTGCCATAAAGCAGGGGGTACCACGGATGCCGTTGTACCCAATGAGTGTGTGAGTTGAGCAAATGTCCTCCATTATGCCATGGGATGTCGCCATAAGTGTGTAGGGGCGGGTTTAGGAACTTGATGCGTGGCTATGGATGATAACGTTTGTTCAAAACCCGCCCTAACTTAACCCTTCGCTATTTGTCCAACGTCCAATACATTCTGTCAATATTCTTCAAACCCTTACCCAGGACAAATGACGAATGACTTACCCTTTTTGCTGTTGATAGCGCTGTTTAAATTCTTTCTGTCGTTTTTTGTGATCGACGATGGGTTGAGTATAGCCACAACTCGAACGTTCATCCGCTGGAATTTTACCCGTCACCAAGTATTTTGTATCCAGTGAACTCAACTCCGGTAACCATTGGCGAATATACTCCCCATCCGGGTCATATTTTTGGGCTTGACTTGCGGGATTAAAAATTCGCAAGGGTTTCGGGTCCATTCCACTGGACGCACTCCATTGCCAGCCGCCATTATTAGCGGCTAAGTCACCGTCATATAATTTTTGCATAAAATAGGTTTCACCCCATTGCCAATTAATAATTAGGTCTTTGGTTAAGAAACTGGCAACAATCATCCGACAACGATTGTGCATCCATCCCGTTTGATTTAATTGGCGCATGGCAGCATCTACAATCGGATAACCCGTTTTGCCTTCACACCACGCTTGAAACAGGGTTTGATTATTGTCCCAGGGGAAATTTTCAAAAGTATCACGATAGGGTCCCTCTGCCAATTTGGGGAAGAAATAGAGAGCATGTTGATAAAATTCTCGCCAAGCCAATTCCTGTTGCCAGGTTTGAATACTATCACGAGTTTCATCGCTACGGCTGCGTTCTATCGCTGTTTGCGTCGCTTGCCAAACTGTACGAATCCCGATCGCCCCAAATTTGAGGGCGGCGCTGAGTCGGGATGTACCATCAATGGCGGGGAGATTGCGTTGGTGTTGGTAGTCGTCAATGGCGCGATCGCAAAATTCCTCTAGTCTCTCCTGGGCGGCTTTTTCTCCCGGTTCCAGCACCAGGGGATTGTCCCAGGTAAACCCTAACTCTTTCGCCGTAGGTAACTCAATTGCGCCTACTTTGTTTACCACATCCTGTTCCGTTGCAGTTAATCCTTCAGCATTGGTTAAGGATTCAGCAGGAGTGGCTTTGGCTTGGTCTTTCCAGTTTTTCCAGAAGGGGGTATAAACTTTATAAGGATCGCCGGAATTGGTGCGAATTTCGCCGGGGGCGTGTAAGAGTTGATCCCAGAACTGTTCAACCGCAATCCCTTTTTCTTCTAGGGCATCTTGTATCGTGCGATCGCGAGTCTGGGCATAGGGTTCCACATCCCGATTCCAGACTACCGCTTTGGCGTTGAGGGCGTCAGCTAGGGCGGGAATTCCTTGACTGGCGTTTTGATGCAGGATTAACAATTGACTCCCAGCTTCAGCGTAGCGTTGTTGTAACTCCTGTAAGCAGCCAATCAGGTACGTGATTCGTGCTGGAGCGATATCATCCCGTTCTAAGATATCTGGGTCAAGACAAAAGACTCCTATCACCTTCTGGCTTTTTTGACAAGCCGCAGCCAGACCAATATTATCAGAAATGCGTAAGTCACGGCGATGCCAGAAGAGAATCAGATCAGTCATGAATGATGAGATTTGAATGGGTAGGGGCGGGTTTAGCCTTTCTGGTTTCGCTGTTAATTATAACGTTTATTGAACGCACCCCAGCTAAATTAAAAATTCTAGCTGGGGATTCTTATGCTAGGCTTTACTCAGCCCCCAAAGGGTACTGAGCGTCACTGGCGTTCGCAGCGTCTGGGAGGAGCTTCTGCCTGCCCAGACCCTAGTCAATTTACTATTAGTTAATACCGCGTACCAATATCTGGCACCAATGTTGTAGGAAGCGGATAAGTCAGCGTTGTAACGCTTCCCGTTCTGGAATACAGCTTGGGAATACTTTTTGTTACTCCGCTTAATTTTCCCGCTACCGTCAAAGGCATAAGCACTGGTGTACTTAGCGTTGACTTTGCGTACTTTTCCACCTAACTCGGAGAATTTCTGAATAGTTAACTCAACCAGTTTGTCCTTGCACCATTGGTGAAAGCGTTGTTTTTGCAAAGACCCATGCTTCCCACCTTTAGCTTTCCAATTCGACAAGTCCTCAAACACAATCACGCTGACATGATGTTTTTGGGCAAACTCAACAATCTGCCTCGAAACCGTTTGAGCAATGTGTTTGTTGATGTTTTTGGACTTTCGATACAAACCTTGGCAGAAGCCCTTAGGCAAATCCTGGTTGATGACTCTCCGAGTTAGCTTGGACTTAGTAGCAATACGCTGCTTACGTTGGTCACGACGGTCTATGTCTCTAGCCGGATTGATAAATTTCCTAGCTTTTACAGTACCGTCTTTGCCAACTATTGAGCAGGTTGCTGTTGTGTTTATACCAATGTCAATAGCACAAACATAGTCTGAATCAGGCAAAGGTTGAGGATTAACCTCAACAGGCATGGAAAGATGGATACTTCGCTTGTTGGCAATTAGAGCAGGGGACAACAGTTTTGCTCCTCTGGAGGTGTGCCGACTTTTTCCATGGGTTTTAATGGAAACACCTTGCATCCAAACCCAATCAGCACCATTCCATATTTTCAGTTCTACTGCATTGAAGTTGGGATGGTACTTAATTTGCTGACCCTTGTACATTGCTGGATAGCTGTTGCACATCGAGGTCAACTTGGGAGGCTTGTCGTACCGATGTCTCCGTTCTCCTCTCTTCCAATCGTCCCACCGAGCAACAAAGCTGCTCACAATGCCCAGAGCATCTTGAATTGCAGCACGTCTTAGGTAGCTGGGAAACTTGCGGAATGAAGGATGATTGCTGATAGCTTTGTGGAAGTACCAATAGTATTTAGGGTTGGGGTTGTTTACTGTCTTGTGAATCAGCTTTTCTAAAGCATTGACTCTCTCGGAACTGTTTAGCCCAGAGAGATTTCCCCAATTCCAATAGCTAATGAGTACCAACGGCTTCAGAAAAAGGCGATATTCTGCTACGGTCAAGACTGCTAATCGGCGCTGCTCTTGCGTCATGACTAATTGCCAAACATCGGTTCTGATGCTTGGCTCTTTTTGGGTCTTTTTCCGCTTGGATTGATTTTTAGCCTTTTTCTTGACCATAGCCTCGACCTAAACCTGTATGGATATCATGTTACAATTTAGCTAGTTTAGTTGTCAACTTAGTTACAAAGTTAGTTGATGAGAAAAGAATATGAACAGCATCTCAAGCCGTTCTACTGGTCTCCAACACATATTTTGGGCTAGCAGCTACGCTTTAATTACAGTGGGAACCGGGGCAATCCTAGATAAGCTCCCAAAGTATGTGAAAAATCAGGAAAAACCAAACCATCTTCGTTTCGCTTTCCCCCATCTAAATCAAAGATTCTTTCCGGGGGACTGCGCTCAACTATTTCGTTCAAAACCCGCCCTCCGGGTTAATCAATCAAGTGCATTAAAATGGGCTAAAACTATTATCCAGTCAGCTTTAGCTGACTTTCGCTGTTAGTCTTGGGTTGAAACCCAAGGCGGTTTAAGGCTTATAGGTCAGTGTTAGGATCAAGTAAACATCTTACAGGTAGCCTGGTTTCAGGGGTTGCTTATAATGATTCAAATTCCACCAAAATCACTAACATTTGACGAGTTTGTTGCTGAATACGGAGATCATCCTCGTTATGAACTAATTGATGGAGAATTAGTTGACATGGAACCAACAGGTTCCCATGAACAGGTAACGGGCTTTATTAACATGCAGTTGAACCTAGCCATCGCTCATCTTAAGCAACCCTACTTTATCCCGATGCGATGTCTGATTAAACCCTTAGGTCAATATTCCGCCTTTAAACCGGATGTGATTGTATTAGATAGACTTGCCCTACGCGATGAACCGTTATGGAAACGTGAACCTAAGCTAAAACGCATTTAAATTGTGTATTAGCTGTTGCCTCTTGCCTGTTGCCTCTTGCCTTTCAGGGTTTTAGGTATCCCAATTTAAATGCCGAACAGCTTATTATTACACTGGGAACTTCAGTCAAGTTAGTGGTTGAGGTTGTGAGTAGAGACGTTGCATGCAACGTCTCTACAATGTTTGCCACACCACCCTATTTTTTAACCTAACTATTAGCATAGGACACAGGTTGGATAGGGCGCACGTCTGTGCGCCCCTACGATTTCCGGGATATGTTCAAAAACAATTAATCCACTACTGTTGTAAAAACGGACGTGCTAGGTAAAAGCTACAAATCGATTTAGCATCAACCGCATCTCCCCCATGAATCGCTTTTTCTAATTGTTCGGGCGTCATCAACACCGTTTCTAAATCTTCATCCGTATCCAATCCTGGCGGTGTCTCTAGTTTCTCTAAATCTTGCGCCAGAAATGCGTAAATATATTCATCAGAATATCCGGGTGCTAAGGGAAAACTCCCCAAAGATTGCCAACGGTGCGCCCGATATCCGATTTCTTCTTGGATTTCCCGTTGGATTGTGGTTTCGGGATCTTCTAAAGGTTCCACCGTACCCGCCGGAAACTCTAATAACCGCCGTTGTACCGTAAACCGATATTGACGCACGAGTACCAGTTTCCCTTCTGGGGTCACCGGAACCGCTAGCGCCCCACCGGGGTGACGCACGCATTCCCAGTCGCCTTTGGCTTGGTTGGGAAGACGCAGGTGATTAACTTCAAAGTTAAATTTGCGTCCCTGATAAACAAAGCGTTGTCTGAGTAGTTGAGGGGGTTCTTTACCTTGAGGCATGTCTAACTATACGGGGTGAACTCCAGAACAGTCTACCCTTTGTACGAGTTGTGCGATCGCACATCCGGATTTTGGTTCGATCCAGTCGGGGGCAATTTCGGCTAAGGGAACCAGGACAAAGGCTCGTTCAGTCATCCGGGGGTGGGGGATTTGTAGGGTAGGAGTGTCTATTATTAAATTATCGAATAATAAGATATCTAAGTCTAGGGTTCTCGGTCCCCATCTTTCCCGCCGTTCTCGCCCGAATTGCTGTTCGATGCTGAGAAGGGTTTGTAATAAATCGTGGGGGGTTAGCTGTAGCTCTAGAATCACACAACCATTGAGATAATCCGGCTGCGGCGGACCCACGGGGGCGGTTCGATACCAGCTAGATTGAGACGTGACCGTGATACCGGGAGTTTTCGCTAACATGACTATAGCCGCCTCTAGGATGGCACGGGAATCCCCCAAGTTGCTACCTAGTGCGATCGCCGATGGTTGAGAGTGTGACACGATACGCCCCTGCTGTTGAGTCTATAGATTACCAGAGAATCGACGAAATTTTTGCCGCGATCGGATAAATTAATGCACGAAGAACAAATCCTCGGTCTTTGGTTAGCCGGACCCAAGGGAACAGTTTACTCCCTAGCGATGAGTCCCGATGGCAAGACTTTAATCAGTGGTGGCGGTGATACAATTGTGCGTATCTGGGATTTAAGCAATGGACAGGAACTCACCTGTTTTAGAGGTCACTCAGACTGGGTGCATGGGGTAGCGATTAGTCCCGATGGTCAAACCTTGGTGAGTGGGAGTTTTGATTGCACGCTGAAAGTGTGGAACCTGAAAAATGGGGATGAACTACACACCCTAGAAGGTCACTCTGACCGAGTATATTGTGTAACGATTAGTCCTGACGGACAACGAATTTATAGCGGTAGCCAGGATACAACAATTAAAGTTTGGGATATCAACAACGGTGCTGAACTGCACACCCTAACCGAACCATCAGACTGGGTGTATTCCCTCGCCATCAGTTCAGATGGTCGCAGATTAGTGAGTGGTTGTGCTGATGGTACGATCTGGATTGGTAATCGGAAAATACTCACAGGTCATGCAGGTAGCGTTACCTCCGTGGCGATTAGTCCCAATGGGAAAATATTGGTGAGTAGCAGTATTGACAAAACCATTAAACTCTGGAATTTGAGAACAGGAGAGGAAATTCGCACACTGACGGATCATGGGGGAACCGTTACTTCAGTGACAATTAGCCGAGATGGACGCCGAATTATTAGTGGAAGTAACGATAAAACGGTTAAGGTTTGGGATTTACAGACAGGTGAAGTCCTGCACACGATTAGTGATCATATAGAAGCCGTTTTAGCGGTAGCAATTAGTCCAGATGGACGAACTATGGCTAGTGGTAGCCAGAATGACGTGATTAAAATTTGGGGGATAAAATAAGCAATGCGGAAGATAGGGAAAATGAGGGTAAACGACGGTAAAAGCTGCGGCAAAAACCTCGATCATTAATTCAGTACTAGCCGTTCGTTAAACCGCCTGAAGTTTAAACAGGAAAGTTGCTTTCATTTAAAGACAACTGTATCTGTTAGTCCATTTTAATGGACTTAAGCTATAAGCCAATAACTTGAGTTATTGGCGGATGTCGGGGCTGACTGACAAAGGTGCAAAATATATAGCACTACGAGGTACGGAAAGGACATCAGTTAGTCCAAGAAGGAACAGGGAACAGGGAACAGGGAACAGTAAAGAATGTCCTCACCTGTCTTAGTACCGCTATAATTGAACAAAAGCCGCCTTTATTAATAAGTCAGGGACAGGGTTACTGGTATCGCAGTTGGGTAAAAGTGTAGGAGGATAGAAGGGTAGAAGAGATTGTAGGGGCGCAAAGCTTTGCGCCCATAAAACTGACAAATCTAATCCACAATTGTAGCTGTGTCAATCCAGTCGAAGGGTAAAAATGTCAGGTTTTTCCCAATCACGAAAGGTATTGATAGACGAACGACATAGCCGGACATGATATCAAAACATTAACTCCCCTGGCAAATGACAAATGACCAAGGATAAATGACCATTACTCTTGACTAATCACCCGTACCAAAGTAGCCGTATCAAAGACATCGGAGGGATAATACACCGTCTCATAATCATCGATCACGATTATCGCTTTTTTGGGTTGAGTATCCTGTCCACCCAATTTCTGTTGAGCAATTTCTGGATTATTGAAACAAAACCAAACTTGGCGATCATCGCCCTGAAATCGGGGTAACTGTTTGGCGGCGGCTTCATCAACAACAAAACAGGGTTTCTCGGTGTTTCCCGTAAGCTGGTGATTGGGTTCGTAAGTCCCAGTGATAGCAATTTGACCCCGAAATTGGACTCGACCAGTTACGCCATACTCAGGTAATGAATCAGCTTGAACTGAGACAACTTCCAGATCCATAAATTCCTCGCCTGGTTCAAGTTGACGGGGGTCAAAACGGTTATCAACCGCTTTCAACTCAAAGGATAAGTCTTTAGTCGGTGTCGGGGATGGGTTAGTCTTAGCAGCTAAGGAAGCCGTACTCAGTAAACACAGGAGTGAAAAAAGTGCGATCGCGGTTGGATGTTGACGCATTGGTAAATAAACTCATTGAAGGTTAATTGATGAGGCTACACTGTCGATCATGACCTATATTCGCTAAACTGACGAGTTTGTGCATCACTCCCCAGGATCAAAATCAGGGAGTTTCCGATCAAAACGTCTTCAATTATTCAATATCGTGTAGGGGCGAGTCGCTGGATTATTGTAGATGGGGTAAGGGATTACTGATATTGACTCGCCCTTTTATCAATGTCGGTAGGTTTATGATCGTGTTTATGGCAATCGGTATGGGGGCTTTAATCTATCCTATCTGAGAGTGTCAGGAGTGTGATCGCGATCGCAGGACGCAAGCGTGTCCGATAGGACGTATCGCGAACCACTCCCTCAGTTTCCTGGATAGTCAGCGTCGTTGGCTACTCAGCCGGATTCATAGAAAAATCTACTGGACTGACACAGCTAAAATGGTGGAATAGATTTGATGTTTAACCCTGAATTTCGACAGGCTCAATTGCCGCGAAGTCGAAGGGTTAAACCGGGCGCAAGCCTTGCGCCCCTACAATTCTCATCCACTAAATAAGATGTGTCACGCCAGTACGATAGCCAAGCCTCGACAAACAGGATTTCGACAGCATTGATCAGTCAATTCCTGAATCGATGACGCTACACTATCGATCATGACCCATATTCGCTGAACTGATGAGCCTGTGTATCAATCCTAAGTGTCAGAATCCTGATAATCCCGATCATCGGCTTTATTGCCAAAGTTGTCAGTCTGAATTGCTATTGGAGGGACGTTATCGGGTTATAAGTCTCTTGGGCGAAGGCGGTTTTGCTAAGACCTATGACGTTAGCGATCGCACCACTATTCCCAAAGTTATCAAAGTTCTGAGTAAAAATGAACCCAAACCTGTAGAACAATTCCAGCGAGAAGCCCAAGTATTAACTCGGCTGCATCATCCCGGAATTCCCCAAGCAGAGGAATACTTCACTTTTCATCCTAAAAACAGTCAAGAACCCGTGTATTGTTTGGTAATGGAGAAAATTGAGGGAGAGAATCTGGAAAAATGGTTAGAAAATCGGGGGAATCGCCCCATTAATGAAAAACTAGCGGTTGATTGGCTAAGTCAACTTGCCAACACACTACACGAAGTCCATCAACAGCAGCTTTTTCACCGAGATATTAAGCCATCAAATATCATGCTTAAACCAGATGGAGGACTGGTATTAATTGATTTTGGCATCGCCCGGGAAATTACTGGAACCTATGAGCAAAAACAAGCAGCCGGACAAGTTACAAAAGTTGTTTCTGACGGTTATTCTCCCCTAGAACAAGTCATTGGTAGCGCTGCTCCCCAATCAGATTTTTTTGCCTTGGGTCGTACTTTTGTCCATTTACTGACGGGAGAACATCCTTTGAATCTTGGCGATCGCTATCGCCATGATATTTATACCGATGAGTTAGAGGATTGGCGTGACAAAGCACCTCAAATTTCCTCTCTACTCGGAGATTTTATCGATCAACTGATGGCTCGTCCAATTCAGAAACGTCCCGCCGATACCCAGTCAATTTTGGCACAGTTGGCAGAGATTGATCAAACTTTATATCCCCGAAAATTATCTAACACTACTTCATCTCAAGTCGTACATACACCCAACAAGCAAAACATTGTCTTAGAACGCACTATCGGTGATAATTGGTATTCTGATTCCTTTGAATCTGTTCATTGCTTAGCCATGAGTCCAGATGGAGAAATTTTAGTTAGTGGTAATGGTAACGCAATTAAAGCATGGAATATGAATAATGGAACAGAAATTTATACTGTCACAGAACACCGAAATAGCGTATTGTCTCTAGCGATTAGCCTAGATGGACAATATCTGGTTAGCGGTGGTGATGATAGCTCGATTAAGGTATGTAAACTCAGCACGGGAGAGCTAATTCGCACTTTTGAAGATAATCACGGTAGTGTATATTCTATAGCAATTACTCCGGATGGACAGAAGTTGATTAGTGGTAGTTATGGGGGATTTACAACGTTATGGAATCTGAATACTGGAGAGGAAATTCGTACTATTTTTAAACATACAAAATCTAGGCATTATACAAAGTCTGTGCGTTGTGTAGCAGTAAGTCCAGATGGAAAAACTATAGTCAGTGGTGATTTAAGTGGTGTAATTGAAAGTTTTCCACGCTGTTCTTTCAGAGGACATTCAGGTTATATTAGTTCAGTCGTCATTACTCTAGATGGAGAACGCTTGATTAGTAGCAGTTCTGATAAAACCATCAAGATATGGAGTTTAACTACTGGAGATAAAATTGACACGCTCACTGGGCATACCGGCGTGGTTACTTCTCTAGCCGTCAGTCCCAGTGGAGATCTATTAGTTAGTGGTAGTACAGATAAAACCCTTAAAGTGTGGGATCTAAAGACAAGAAAAGAGGTTAATACAATTACTGGACATTTAAATGATGTGACTGATTTGGTTTTCAGTCCGGATGGACAATTTTTAGTCAGTGGAAGTAAAGACTGCACAATTAAGGTATGGCGAATCCAGTAAACTATCTCTTACTCAAGTCTCCCATAGTTCTGCAATCGGCAATTCCCAGCCTGGAAGCAACTCTGGAATCGTCAAAATATCCCCATCCCTCAATACCATTTCCGGTTGACCCTGTTGATAAACTGTTACCGTTTGCTCTATCTCTGGTTCAATAAAAATACCCACAGGTATCCCCATTGCCTTCAGCATTTGCAGCTTGGCTTTCTGATATGAACTCGGATCAGTTTCCGCTTCCGTACAGCAGCAACATTCCATTACTAAATCTGGCACTAATTCGGGATACGATTCGGGTAACTTTGTCAATCCATTCTGGCGCATATAATCCCGCATTCGTTCAGCGTGAATAAAACAGTTATCTGGTTCAATCACATCCCCATTCGGCAAAATCCAACCGCAGCGCCCCAAAACATAACCCAAGGGATGATCAGAACCCGTTTTAACCCAATTCATCAAAGCAAAACCAAAATTAGACCTTGCGATCGCGGACGCCATTCCCCCACAATTAACAATACAAGGGGACATGATCATGATTCGACCTCTCCGTAATTCCATCCCATAGTCATCAAACGTCGCTTGTACCCGTTCCAAGTCATGGGGGGTAAAGGGTAAGGATAGGGGTGGACTTAAAATAATTCGCCCATTCTCTAATCGGGCGGGATAATCGGGAAATGTCGCCCGAACCTGTTCGAGTTCTTGGGTTGAAAGTGTCACGGGAAAGAGAGTGCGATCGCGATCGCTAAGCCTGTCCGATAGGACGTATCGCGTCTAATTCTATCATGAACCTTCCGGTACGTTACTGACAAATTCTGCCAGGGTTTGTGCCGTCAAAGCCACCGCCACTAAATCCTCTAATTGATTGACTTCAAGTACCTGTAAACGTGGTTCAATATCTGGCGGAACTTGGTCAAAGCGAGTAGCCAGGATACGCAATAACTGTCGTAATGTCCCCTGTTGAAGTCCTTGCTGTTGAGCCGCTTGTGCTTGCTGTTGAACAATTTCTAATTGCTGTTGAGCCGATTGTGCGTCTTGTTGAGCCGCTTCTTCAGGTAGGGGGACAAGATTACCCTCTTGATCATAAAATCGTAACCAAACCGCCGTCTCTCGGTCTAGGGTTCCTTGCCAAGTTCCCAACCATAACCCCAATGTCTGACACCACAACCAACCCTGTTCATTGGGGACTAACGGTTGATAGTGTTGAGACGCATCCAAATGCCAACCCTGTAATGAATTGGGGTCAAAGGGATTAAACACAAAGTAATCTGGTGTTCTAAAAATACGCTCATAAATATCTTTCTTTGTCCCCGTATCCGCAGACGCCGTAGAAGGAGACATTAATTCGACAATTACATCAGGATAACGCCCCCCTTCTTCCCACACAACCCAACCTTGCCGTTCAGTCGTCCCGTCAACATTTAATACGGCAAAGAAATCGGGTCCTCTAAAATCTCGGTTCCGCGCCTGTTCACTGCTGTAATAGATAAACATATTACCGCTGGTAAAGAAATTATTGCGGTCAAGATAGGCTTGCTGCAATGACCGAATCAGGACATTTATAGCAATACGGTGGCGATTACTTTCCAACGGTTCTCCATCATCAAAGATTAAGTCAGTTGGCGGCATGGATGGTTCCCAGCCTACCACAGTTTGGGATGTTGTCTCTTGGGTTGCCAAGTCGGACATGATCAGCGTCTCTCTCCACTAAGGTGTTTTTTTCCACATACCTAAACGGATCTTAACAAAAGCGCGATCGCTAAAATAGCCAATCAAGGAAAACCCATAATTTAAAAGAAATACTTTCTGCCACAGCCGATTGAGTAAAGGGCGACCCGATCCAATTGAGTGGACACAGTTATTGTTTTGTTCAAGCGGGTCGCCCCTACCGAATAATTAAATATTATAGGCTCCTATCGCCAACAATCCATTGGCTGATTATCTCTATTAATCGATTCGAGGTATTGAAGACAAAAAAATTAATTATTGTTCCTAGTAATGGCTTTAGTTCCTAAACTTTGTTAAGTGCCAAGCGTTAACCAAACCTATAACCTATTCCACCATTGTATGTAGGGACACCATCCTTGCGCCCTGCCTCGTATCACGCCAGGAGGTTTATAATCCATTGTCATGATTCCTACCCAGATTTATTGTGATAAAATTGACGAATTAGGGTTCAAGTCATCCAAGCTCAAACCCTAAACATCATTGACATCGAACAAAAATTCGGTTTAACCCATGGGAGTGAATTGGTATTTATTAAACTCTCTCAACAAAACACACCCAAGTATGCCTTGTCTGAACCATTTAGCCTATTAAAACGAGAAAATGAACTCTATACTGTCTTGAGTATCCTCAAAAAATTAAGTCAACTGATGAATGACGAATCATAAATTTAAATTCCCTATTCCTTAACCAATGACAAATGACAATCTACTAACTATGTCTCATCGTCCCATTTACCTTGACAACCACGCTACCACTCCCATGGATGAACGGGTGCTAGAGGCAATGCTGCCTTATTTTAGAGAACATTTTGGCAACCCTTCCAGTATCAGCCACGCTTACGGTTGGGAAGCAGAAGCGGCGGTGAAACAAGCACGACAAACTCTAGCTGACGCTATCCACGCCACACCTGAGGAAATCGTCTTCACCAGTGGTGCAACAGAAGCGAATAATTTAGCGATTAAAGGAGTTGCTGAAGCTTATTTCAGTAAAGGGCGTCATATTATTACCCTCCCAACCGAACATCGGGCGGTGCTTGATCCTTGTACCTATTTACAAAACTTAGGATTTGAGGTGACGCAGCTTCCCGTTCAAGGGGATGGACTACTCGACGTAACCCAACTGGAAAAAGCGATTCGTCCCGATACAATTTTAGTCTCGGTGATGGCTGCCAATAATGAAATTGGCGTATTACAACCCTTGGCTGAAATGGGGGAACTATGTCACCAGCATCAGGTACTCTTCCATACCGACGCCGCCCAAGGGATTGGTAAAATCCCCTTGGATGTCCAGGATATGAATATTGACCTAATGTCCCTAACTGCCCATAAAGTTTATGGTCCCAAGGGCATTGGGGCGCTTTATGTCCGCCGCCGTCACCCTAGAGTTAAGTTAGCCTCTCAAATTCAGGGAGGGGGACAAGAACGGGGAATTCGTTCGGGTACTCTCTACACACCGCAAATCGTTGGCTTTGGTAAAGCGGTGGAACTAGGATTAGCTGAACAAGTCGGCGAATCTCAACGCCTCCTCGAATTACGCGAACGGCTTTGGCATACCCTGTCTCAGGTTGGGGGGATTCACCTGAATGGTCATCCGAATCAGCGATTGTCAGGAAATCTTAATATTTCGGTGGAAGGGGTGGATGGTTCCGCCCTGCTGTTGGGATTGCAACCTGTCGTCGCGGTTTCCTCGGGTTCGGCTTGTTCCTCGACTAATGTAGCGCCATCCCACGTCCTTTTGGCACTGGGACATTCAGAATCCCTAGCTCAGGCTTCGATTCGGTTGGGGATTGGGCGCTATAATACAGCCGAGGAAATTGATAGAGTTGCCCAACACGCGATCGCGACCATTAAGTCCCTGCGTCAAGCTCAAACCTCTCAAGCGTCGGTTGAGTAACCTGAATTAGGATGGCTCCCCCAGCTCCCCCAGCTCCCCCATCCTCCCCAGCACCCGGAACCTCTTACAGCTAAACTGATAAACTTTACTCATTAACAATCAACAAGCGAAGCAGTATAATGTAAAATTGAGAAAGCAGTTGCGTACCTACAGTGACACTAGGGTTCGACCTGTGTAAACTATCTGATAGATACTGTCCGTAACTGATTCAAACTTCCAGACTTTTGACTTTCACGTTACCAAACTCCAATGCTGGCTCCTTGGGCGAAGGGGCATGAATTGGCTACCTCTAGCATTGGAGACAAAGTTGATCCATGAGAGTGTCAGTAGTCTTCAGTCACTCCCCGATCACGAATTCCGTTTTCATTGTAAAGCTAAAGTTTTTGCTTTTCAGAATCATAAAGGGTAGCCAAAGCAAGAGTGACCGATCAATTTTAGGTATGCGAATTAAGATTTTTAGTGGAAAAGGTAACTCAGACAAGCATTCAAGCGTCTTTCAAGCTTGGCTCGTTTGCCTGCCCTCTAAACTAATCAGCTATCTAAAATTCCAAATTAGACAAGCTTCAGTACTTGAGCGTACTGCCAAATTTTGAGGAAATTGAATGGCAAAGCAAATTATTATTGCAGAGCAATATCGTCTGGCTGCTGTCTTTTCAGAAGATCAAATCCAAGAACTTGTCGTTGCCACGGGCAGCCACCAAGTTGGTGATATTTATCTTGGCATTGTCGAAAACGTTTTACCAGGCATTGATGCCGCGTTTGTCAATATTGGCGATGCCGAACGCAATGGATTTATTCACGTCACCGACTTAGGTCCACTGCGACTGAAACGTCGCTCCGGAGCGATTACGGAACTGCTCACCCCGCAGCAAAAAGTCTTAGTCCAAGTGATGAAGGAGCCGACGGGAAATAAAGGTCCCCGGCTGACCGGAAATATCAGCTTACCAGGTCGTTATCTGGTGCTGATGCCTTATGGACGAGGGGTCAATTTATCCCGACGGATCAAGAACGAAAACGAGCGTAATCGCCTCAGAGCCTTGGCTGTGCTGATCAAACCCTCTGGCATGGGATTATTGGTTCGCACAGAAGCCGAAGGCAGAGCCGAAGAAGCGATTATGGAGGACTTGGAGTCGCTGCAACGTCAATGGGAAGCCATTCAGCAGGAGGCAACCTCGACCCGAGCGCCAGCTTTACTCAATCGCGATGATGATTTTATCCAGCGGGTCCTCCGGGATATGTATACAGCGGATGTGAATCGGATTGTGGTTGATTCCAATACTGCGGTCAAACGGGTCAAGCAGCAGTTAGTGAGCTGGAGTGGTGGCAGATCACCGGAAGGGGTTTTAATTGACCATCACCGCGATCGCCTCTCGATTCTCGATTATTTCCGCATTAATGCGGCGATTCGAGAAGCCTTAAAGCCACGAGTCGATCTGCCTTCCGGAGGCTATATCATTATCCAACCGACGGAAGCCCTAACCGTTATTGATGTCAACTCCGGTTCCTTTACCCGTTCTGCTACGGCGCGGGAAACTGTTCTCTGGACGAACTGCGAAGCGGCGACAGAAATCGCCCGCCAATTGCGCCTACGTAATATTGCTGGCGTAATCATCGTGGATTTTATCGATATGGACTCGCGGCGTGATCAATTACAGGTTCTGGAACATTTCAACAAAGCGTTGAAACTTGACAAAGCCAGACCCCAAATTGCCCAACTTTCAGAACTGGGGTTAGTCGAACTCACCCGCAAGCGCCAGGGTCAAAATATTTACGAATTATTTGGTCGCACTTGTCCAAGTTGTGGTGGATTAGGACATCTGGTGCATCTTCCGGGTGAGCCAGAACCGCAAGTGCAACAAGAGCCAGAGCCTGTTGCTCGCGTTGACATCCCCGAAACGCCGGATCTTCCCGAACCCCTGGATATCCCTGGCTTTAATGAGCCAGAGGAACTGGAACTCAATCATCCTAGTTATCAAGAACGGGGTATGGCTAATGGTACTCGCCGCCGCCGTCGTCGCCGCCTAGAGGAAGTGATCTCCAAGGAGGAACCCGCAGCGAAGAGTAATGTTCGCCCCATCCCTGTGTCCCAACGCTCCTCTGATGTGAGTGAAGACGTAGAGGGGACGAGGCGTGATAGTACATCTGTTGAACGTCCCATTGTCTCAGACTCTAACGAACGAGTGGGCAAACCCCAGCTGGTTCGCTCGGTGGTAGACGTGGAACCACCAGAAGTGATTCAGGTGGAGATGACCCCGGAAGAACAGGATGTTTATGCCTTGATGGGTATTTCGCCGTTAGTGCGGTTAGATCGGGAGATTAGAAATCCCCGATCAGTGATGGTGTCGGTGGTGCTTCCTGGAGAAGCTGAATCGGATGCTTCTGATAATGACACGGGTGATGATTCAGGAGAGGATACGTCTAACTCAGCGAAGGAGTCTGACTCAGCGAAGGAGTCTGACTCAGAGGAGACAGAAGAGAGTTCAGACAGGGTACTGGTTACTTCTTCTGGAGAAGCCGTCGATTCAGAATTATCGACTGACTCCAGTTCAGCCATTGAATCGGACACAAAGCCACCTTTGATTCGTCGTCGTCGCCGCCGTTCTTCAGCCAGGGAGAATGAGTAAAGAATTTGGTATCATCCCCCAAGCTAGCCCCTTTCCTGGGGAAGATGGGGGAGATGGGGGAGATGGGGGAGATGGGGGAGATGGGGAAGATGGGGAAGATGGGGAAGATGGGGAAGATGGGATGACCAGCATCCATGAACATGGAAAATTCAGCGAACTATTGTCAACTACCCGAACTATCGGGCGATCGCAAATTGGTCGCCGGCGTGGATGAAGTTGGGCGTGGTGCTTTATTTGGTCCTGTTGTAGCAGCAGCAGTGATTTTACCTGCATCGACTCTGCCCAATTTGGCGGGTTCTGGCATGAAAGATAGCAAACAGTTAACTCGGCTACGACGCCAGAAATTGGCGCAAGCGATTCAAGAGTTGGCTGTCGATTGGAGTATTGGTTATGCCACCAGTGCCGAAATTGACCAAATTAATATCTTACAAGCCTCTCTGTTGGCAATGAAACGGGCTGTGCTTAAGTTAAACGTGCAGCCTGATTTATGCTTGATTGATGGGAGACAGGCAGTGCTGGGTTTACCTGTACCCCAAACGAATCTGATTAAAGGGGATCAGCGATCGCTGGAAATCGCAGCAGCGAGCATTGTGGCGAAAGTCTGGCGCGATGATTTAGTGGGGCGTTTAGCAATGAAGTATCCCGATTATGACTTAGCCGCTAATAAGGGGTACGGAACTCAACGACATCGCTTAGCCCTCCAACAGTTGGGTCCTTCGCCCCAGCATCGCCTCTCCTTTCGTCCGTGTCAACTCAAGGATGGGGAATGAGGGAACTGGGGGAGCGGAGGAGCAGAGGAGCTGGGAAGATGAGGAAGTTAACTCAAAACTCTACCTTACCTGTTCTATATCGCCGTTCCCTGTTCCATATCGCCGTTCCCTGTTCCCTGTTCCCCGTTCCCTGTTCCCTGACAAATCACTAAATGCTGGGATTATCAGCGGGTGCAAGATGCTGAGAGTTAGGCTGATTAAGGGTTTGACGATCCGCGTTAGCCCATTGCCGATAATCCAATAGCAGTTGATGCATTAATTTCTGCTTAATTCGCAGCAACACACTTTTGAGTAATCCATTTCCGGTTGTTTCAATAATGGGTTGGGGTGTCATCGATAGAGGAAAAGGAATATCCACGCGAACCTTTAAATCAGCCTTACCTTTGAGCCGAGTGGTGTTTTGCTGTTGCTCAGGATAGAGTTTTCCCTTGACCTCCAGGGTAAAGCGTTGATTGATGTAGTCTAATCCAGGAATGTCGCAATCTACTGATCGCAGATGAACTATACCGTCACCCTCTGCCCAAACTTTGAGAATGACTCGCGGTTGAAAGGTTAACGACAGAAAATGCAATGGACGCATCTTGAGGCGAAACTGTTCTGGACTCAGTTGCTCGATCAGATTCGGATCAGCGATCGCGTGTACCAGGCGCTGAGGTTGACGTAAATAGTGCTGAATCGGGATAGGTTGTTCGGCTACGGCAAGTTCTACGGATTGGGATGCAGTAAACTGGCTGGTCATAGGGTGAGAGCAACGTTGTGTTTTGTCTAAGTTTCTTAAAGTTAATCTTACTTTAATTAAAGTTTATTTACATAACTGGGGGAAATTTTTTAAGGTTATGGGGATGAGCGAGTCTCGTAAATGAGACTACAGCATGTAACTTAATCCTTACTCCGATTGTAGAAATTATGCTCGCCAACCGTTATCTTCCTATAGAAGACTTTCAGTGCCTCGATCAGGGCAAAAATTTAGTCCTAAGGACGGAAATTATTAAATCTCATTACTGAGGACAAATAAAGCTTATAATAATAAGCTAAAGCGCAGTTTATGTCAATCTCAATTGCCCATCTTGGACCCCCAGGGACTTACGCAGAAGCGGCAGCATTAGCTTACTGTCGCACTCTTACCCGTGAATGTGATTCAAAACCCTGGTTATGTCCTTATGCCAGCATTGCCCAAACTCTGCACGCCGTCGCCCAAGAGCAAGCGGATTTGGCGGTGGTGCCTGTGGAAAATTCCATTGAAGGCAGTGTCACGATTACGTTGGATACGCTGTGGCAACTGGATCAACTACAAATTCAACAGGCATTGGTTTTGCCAATCCAACATGCCCTGTTATCACGGGCATCTCGTCTTCAGGCAATCCAAACCGTTTATTCTCATCCTCAAGCCCTTGCCCAATGTCAAGGGTGGCTAGAAAACAATCTACCCTTGGTACAACTCATACCCACAAACTCAACCACAGAAGCCTTACAGCATCTGGATACTGACTATACAGCAGGTGCGATCGCATCCCAACGGGCAGCGATGCTTTACCAGTTACCTATCCTGGCGGCGGCTATCAATGATTATCCAGACAACTGTACTCGCTTCTGGATTGTCGGTCAGCAATCGTCTCCTGGGGGGAGTCATACCTCCTTGGCGTTTAGCACCCCTGCCAATGTACCGGGAGCCTTAGTTAAACCCCTGCAAGCCTTTGCCCAGCGAGAGATTAACCTAAGTCGGATTGAATCTCGCCCAACCAAGCGATCGCTGGGTGAGTATCTTTTCTTTATTGATTTAGAAGCCGATGCCTCTACACCGTTGGTGCAAGAGGCACTCTCAGAAGCTGCCGCTCATACAGAAATTCTGAAAATCTTTGGTAGCTACAGTGTCATACCCATTGACTCAATGGCACTGATTGAGGAGTAAGAGACTTGTGGAAAAATGGTATTTGACGTTATGACTTAGATGACTAGACCAGCGCTCTAGGCACACAATTCGACAAATATGTCAAGCTTAGGGAGGAAAAGCCATGCAACCAACTGTTAAACAGGAAACAATTGAACATCTTAGCCCGGTGGCCGCTCGCATGATCCTGGTCGCATTGCCGACTCACATCAGGGAAGCATTTGAACGACGGGCTGCCCAGATTGAGTATCCCATCGAAGCCGTACTGGAAATGGCACTAGCTGGGTTCCTTGATAGTGAATGTTTGAGCTTTTCGGATTGCAAACCCAGGTATTAAAAGCTTGTTTCAAAAGCCCTAATTAAATGCATCCTTAAGGACTGTAAGTAGGTGGACACAATTAAAGTTAACGGTTGAGATTAGGGAATGGGGAATAGTAAGAGTTTGAGGTCAATTTACACAAATTAATAAGCGTGCCGTTTTCTTTTGTCCGCCTACTCACGGGCAGACAAATGTATTTTTTGGTAGCTACAGTGTCATACCCATTGACTCAATGGCACTCATTGAAGAACAATAAACCCTATCCACTCCTTGCTCCTATGTTCCTGACACATCCTTTTTATGTAGACATTTTCACCGATGAAGGCTTCGTAAACTTACTAATACCGTGCAGGGTTTTTTCCCAGTAGAACGGCTTGGTAAACAACTGCCAAAGTGCCATATAAGCAGCCATCGAATGGAGTTGCCAGTAAAACGGATTGAGTAGGGCATAGAATGAAAGCTTGTAATATTTGCGCCGAAACATGGCAATCATATTTAAATAAATGCCAATGGCATTGCCAAAAATCAAGTTAAATAGGGAGATATAAATCATCCAACTTGGCAATAGTTTTTCAATAAAATGAGCTTGAGTGAGCAATTCAACCAACAGTAATAACCAGAGAATTGGACTACAAAGAAATCCTAAGATATGTCCGCCAATAAAAAATTGATAAGATAGCCAGTTTTTTAGACCGAGAGTTTTGAGGGATTTATAAGGATGACGATTATGAACCAACCAGGTTTGCATATAGCCTTTGATCCAGCGCGATCGCTGCCGAATCCAGTTCTTGAAGCGGCAATTCGCCTCTTCATAGGTGGTAGAGTTAATCACACCGACAGTATACCCTCGTTGACTGGCACGAATTCCTAAATCCGCATCTTCGGTGACATTAAAAGGGTCCCAGGCTCCTAATTCTCGCAGGCGATCCGTGCGGAAATGATTACTGGTTCCGCCTAAAGGAATGGGTAATCCCAAGGCTTCTAATCCGGGTAACAGATAGTCAAACCAATAGGAATATTCCAGGGTAAACATTCGAGTTAAGAAATTTTCATCTCGATTAAAGTAATTCAACGCCGCTTGGACACAGACTAAGCTCTTTGAACCTTTTCTAAATGCCAGGATTGCCTTTTTAAGCTGGTCTGGATCAGGAATATCTTCTGCATCATAAATTGTCAGATAGTCTCCCCTGGCAAATGCCAAGCCATAGTTACAGGCTTTCGGCTTCGTCTTCGGCTGGCTATCCGGAATATAGATAAAGCGCACATAGCGAGGAGGATTAGCCGCTCGTGCTGCTTCAATCGTGACTAAATCTTTTTCTTCTAAAAGGAGTAAAACATCCAGTTTTTCTTGGGGATAATCAAGCTGACTCAGGGCTTTGAGCAAAATCGGAATAACTTCTGGCTCATTATAAACGGGGACAAGAATGGTATAAACGGGTAATGATTGATTGTCTAATTCGGCAATGTCTTGATCGGTGATTTGACGAGTTTGCTCAAAAGAACCAATCATACTGAGAGTAAACTTAAACAGAATAGATACCACAAAGAAGAAGTTAACCGCAATCAGCAAAAAAACCAATGTGGCTTGCCAGTTAGCAATCAGCCCAGCCCACAGCGCTAGGAATCCAATATAACCGAGTAAAATTTGCGGTGCGGTAAACACACGGGCAGCCGATTCCTTGGGTGAACGAGCCAAGAGTTGGTAAATCGCTTTTTGGGTTAAATCCTTGCGGTAGAAGCGATCAACCATTACCGTAATATCACTTTCGGTTCCCAGTACCTTGACAATTTCCACACCGGGGTTTTGAGCATAAATTTTGGTTTCGACTTCTAGATCAAGGGGGTCTTGCACCATGACCATAATCGTATGATCATTTAACCACGCAATGGGAAAAAATAAATCTTGAATTAGGATTTGTGGGTCGAAAGACTGGATTAAATGAGAATCGATACTCAGAAAATCTGTGCCAACTAAGTGGGAAAAAATTGGAAAATCTGTGAGTTGGGAGAGAGTCCGAATATAGTCAATTGGACGCAGGTAACTTAAACGAGTGAGAATTGAACCCAACGAAGAACCTGTTGATTCATGGAGAGCTTGAACCTCTTGCCACTGAGCCAGGGTTAACTGCCCTTCCTGTAACAGTTGGTTCTGCAAATTTTTCTCGACAATCAGGTTGAGAAGCTGATCCTCTGTCGCTAGAATCTCTTGTACTTGGGCTTGCTGCCAAACCCGTTGGATTGCCTGATGGACAGTTTGATTGTTGGCTTCTGTAACCACCACGACAAGATGGTTGGTTTCGGGTTGCCAGTGACAGGGAAAAAAACGACACTGAATCAGTTCTTGTGTCTTGAGAGCTTTTGCCAAGCTGAAATCTAGTACATTGCCGGAAGACTTTAACCACTCGGTAAGGGTTAGCAAATTGGTTACAGCACTGGCTAAGGTCAAAAATTCAGTTTTGCTGACTAGATTGAGACTCCACAAGGCTTTTCCCAAAGAGCAAGCGGTTTGAGCTTGTAATTCTTTGACCCGATGCAATTGGGGTCGAGTGAGATATCCCTTAGCCAAGAGAGCGGCGATCATCTTTGCTGAAAATTGCTTCATCGTTTCTCGGAGTCTTGAGTCGTTTCTGAAGGAAAAGGTTGATTGGAAATCATTTGCGGAGGGCGACCGAGGCGTTGGTAGGTTGACCAAGCGGCGACACCGCCACTAATCAGAGCAAGGGTAAATAGGAGACTCCCATAGCGCTGTAGGAACAAAGGTGAATCGGTGGACGCGATCGCATTGGTTTGCAGTCCGCCTTCGCTCACATCCCAAGATTGGATGCCGCCGGAATTGGTTAAGGTGACAACATTGCCACTGAGGTGAGTTGCCCAAGGAGTGCGGGGATTGGCAAGAGCTAGACTAAGGTGTTTGACTAAATCGACCTGATCGGCTTGACCGAGCCGAGTCAGCCAAAGGGTAGGAATACCGTCAGCGATAAAGGATTGGAGAATCGCGGCGGAGTCGTTGGCAGCTACGGTTTGCAGAGACTGCCGATTGAAAGGGTTATAAATTTCCCAGCCACCTTGGAACTGGAGTGGAGCAGGTAGATCAGAGGTGGGTACAGATGCCGCAATTAATCGCCACCCCGGTGTTTCACCTCTAGGATTAGTTGGTAGATTAGACCAATCTTGAATGGACTTTGCCTCAAGTAGGTGGGCAAAAACAGGTTGTTGACCCTGATGGCTCATGGCACCCAACAGATAAGCTGAACTTGCCAGTAAAGCGGTTTGCTGAGTATCAACAATGACCTGTCCAGGTTGGAGAGCATGATGGGGTAGATCGCTCAATTTGCCCGTGGCATCCTGATTGCCTTGCCACGTTAGGGAAGAATCTCCTTGCACTTGGACGGATATCGGTTTGGGCTGGTTTTGACAACCGACTTCACCTGGGTCATAAATAAAAACGGTCTCTAGGGTATTCGTGGGGGCGAGGCGATGGGTGGGTAGGGGAAAATGGGCGTCTAATTGGGTTTGGTTTCTCAGGTTGTAGGTTTGGATGAGAGTATTGTTGAAATAAATCAGAGCGGCGAAGTGAGCATCTCCTTTTAAATTGACTGGGTTAAAGCTCGCTTTGAGTCGGGCTTTCAACTGTTCAGGTTTGGCTTTAATCTGCGCCAGAGTAAAGGTTAATCGGGAGGTTTGGCTACCCAGAACTTGCCGGGGCATCTCCTGAAAACCTAGCTCTGAGAAAGTCCGCTTTTGAGGGGACGATAGCGGTTCTGAAGCCGGGATAGCTAGATTGAGTTTAAGTTGGGCAATGAGATGTTCAAATGCTTGAGGTGTGGCTTTTATTTTAAGTGTCGCTCCCTGGCGTTCTAGGTCAGACTCTGTGGGTTCCTGGTGCAAAATGACCCGGGCTTGTTCGCCAGTTTCAGATGCTAGTTGTTGTCCTTGATGCCAAATTACGGGTACTTGATGTTTGCCAAACTTATAGGCTAAGAGGCTGTATAAATTCAAGGCAAGTTCTGCCTGCTCTTGATTAAGATTTGGCGGAACGGATAAGACGACTTGGGAATAATAGGGTTCAAAGAAATCCTCTATCGGATCACGGCTATCACTCGTCGAACCCGGAGTGAGCTGAAAAAAGCTATCTTTACCCAAGGTGAGGAATAAATTTCCCGTAGCTAGATCCTGGCAGGGATTATCGGTTATGGATAAGGATGGCAGGATGGTCAATGTAATTGACGATGTGCTTGGGGGTAGGGAGTTTAAAGGTAGGGTAACCAATGGTTGTTCTTGCAGCGATCGCACCGAAACTGTTCGAGCCAGTTCGCCATTGAGTCGCAATCCCACGGATGAATGGCGATTCAGGTTTGCCCCAGGTTCTAAACGTAAACGGACAAAACTCTGGTCTGGATCGATGTCTGGGGACACAGGAACGGTGATGCTAAACTCTGGATGGCTACCGTTGAGAACAATGGAGCTATCGTAACCCAATCGCTGTAGGGAAACCCTTTCCGGAGGTAGTGCCATAGATAATGGACTATACCCCAGCCAGATGCTCAGGCTAGCTAATCCCTGGAGTCCCAGATGATTAATCCAGCTAAGGTTTGGGGTCAGTTGATCGCTCATGAAGGAATGATGGCTGGAGATGCTGGAACGAGGAATACAAATCAGTTCGTGTCACTCTTTTACTTATCGTTGCACGGTTTTTCCTCTCGCCCAAGTATTTTTTATGAAGTTTTTGTAAAGCGAGGAGCTTAGACTGGCAATTTCTCCAGTTGGTATGCCAGAATTTCGAGCAGTTATGTTTCGATGACGTCAGGGGATGTCTAACCGCTTAATTAGCTGGAAAGCCAGTGTCTTGGCTCTATTTATACTTAGCGCAGTTCTGGTTTGGCTGGATTTCCAAGGCTTCCTCGCTGAAGAAATGGCTTTTTTTGGAGCTAAAGCCCTAGAGGTTTTTTATGGTCCGGAACCCCGTTTACAAGCCACTGGCTTTGTCTTCCCTCCGGTACTGGTCTATGGGACAGTAGCGGTTGGTTCTCCGATTACGCTGCAAGTCTTGGCAGGAGCGCTGTTGGTTGGCTTGATTAGTCGTACAATTGACAGTCTACCCATTTCTCAAATCTGGTGCCGACTTTGGATTGCTTTAATTGTGTTCAATCCAGCGTTTGCTTTGATGCTGTTGCGAAGTCCGAACTGGGTGATCACCACCCTTTTGGTCATGGGTATCATGGGGCTGAGTTGGGCGATCGCGCAACCGAAGACGATGAAGTTACCCCTGAGTCTAGTCCTCGTCCTGCTGGGATTTGCTCTGGCTATCCTGATGCTGGTGCGTTATGAAGCTTGGTTTATCAGTCCCCTAGTGATCGCGATTCTCCTGTCAATTTTCCCTAAAGAATCGTGGGGGTTTCGGGGAACCGCTATTCTCGTCACCCTGTTTATGAGTGTGGTGGCGATCGCCGCTTGGCTTTATCTTAACTGGCAGTTTACCGGAAATGCCTTCCAGTTTTTTAATAGCGCTTACAGTGGATTTTATTTACCGGGAACGGAAGTTTTCTTGCAGCAATCAAATCCCAGTTTGCTGCTGGATTTGACGATAATTATGCCCCTGCTTTTGGCTTATCTACTCGGTATAGTTTGGTTGTTGTGGCAAGCTAAACAGCGGTGGGTGAATATCCTAATTGCTGTATTGCCTATCCTGTTGATTGTTCTAGCTATATGGCAGGAAACACTCCTGCGTGAGATTAGCTACTTAGGTCTATTATTAGGACTTTTACCGTTAATTTGGCAGCAAGCTCCGCCCCGGAAAGCTTGGCAACAGGGGTTATTTACCGTTGTCCTCGTTATCAGTTGGATTGGCAGCGGGCTTGGGCTACAAAACAATCAGGCTCTCCCCGAAGAAACAGTACTGTGGCGCCAATTAACCGGACAAAAATTGCCCCAATCGTTGTTGGTGCAGCAATGGGTTCAACGTCATCAAGATCAGCGTCAAATCGCGAACATGTTGCACAAAAACCTGGGTTCTAATCAGCGAGTTTTAATGGACGATGCGATCAATTTTCCAATTGTTTACCAAATCAATGACCCCCGCTACTTTATCCTGCCCTACCAGTATGAGTTTATCCCAGCCTTACAACAGCCTGAATTGTTTGCTGAGTTTATTGTGGTCTCAAAACCACAATCGCCGATCCATCATTGGGATCAGGTCAGTTTATTCTGGAGCCAATTGGCAGATCCACGCCCCATTCGTCAAGAAGTAATGCCGTTATCTGAGTTTAAATCACTACTCGAAACCCCCTACTACCGACTCTTACAACGTCTCGACTCACCATGACTCGTTACTCTCGCCGCAAATTTGTCCAAGGTTTACTGACAGCGCCTGTGCTGTTAGCGTTAAGTAAAGGATGTGCGTCTTCGGTGTCTTCTCCAAATTCTGCACCAACGCCTTCACCATGGCAATTGGGTATTGGTGAAGATCCGGCTCGATTTTTGGCAGAGGTTAAAAGTGATCGCCTGGTCAAAACGATTGCCCAAGCCTTGTCACCTCAGTTTTTATCCGGTTGGCTGAACAGTTTTGACCACAAACAAGGAGATTTGAGTTTCTGGCAAGAATGGCACAAGCAAGGTTTGCTGTCAAACTGGTTCCAGCAAGGCTATACTCTGCAAGTGATTACCTGGGAAGATGATACCAAGTTACCCACAGGGGAGTATCACATTTCTCAGCAATTCCTAAGTGATATAGAAGAACTGGCTGGCTATATTCGTCAGGCAAATCCCCAAGATAAACCAACCTATTGGACTCTGGCAACAGAATTTTCCTACTGGCGTATTCCGGCAGATACCTACAATCAAGATACCTCGGAGTATTACCAGGCGCTGATGAAAAATATGCGGCAAGCCCGCCAGATTATTAAACAACAGCTCCCTAATGCCTGGGTTGCTCCGAGTTGGGGAGGATGGATTGTTACCTTTGATGATCCCGCTAAGGGGGCAGGACTGAGCATGATTCCCCCGTTTGGGGAGTTTATGCAGCAAATGGATGGGATTGCCTTCCAGTCTATGCGACCTAAACTAACGGGTGAGTACAATTCTGAACTTAGAGGACCTGACCCTGGCAACCCCGCGCAAATTCTCCAGTGTTGTCAAGTGTTCTCTGATTACCATAAGTCTTTAATGGTCTCTCATTACGAACCGGCGATTAAAGCGTTGCACCCCAATGGCGGTCAGGCAAATACGGTAACGGAGGATTTTTTAATCATGATGCGACCTGAATGGCTGAGAACTGTTACCCGTTTAGGACTTGACAAAATTTCGCTGATGCACTATGGACTTTACAAAGGGAATCCAGTTCATGCCCTGAGCGCCGTTCAAACGTTTCAAACGATTATTCAGGAGGGTTCGTGGGCAGTCACTTAGGTGGGTATTGTCAGGGAATTGCGACGTATCTACTTCCTGTTTTCCTACATGGGCAACTGTGGGTTTCCTTGGCACTGTGGAGTACACCACCTGCTTGGGCTGGGGGATTCACCCAACCTGAGGGCAGAATTTTCACGGATGTTACACTCAGGACGTTAGAAGCAGGTTCTTTTGAGAAGGTAGAACTACAATTATTTGTTGAATACGGTTTACAGGATGATCTAACCCTGATTTGGAAGAGTCCCTATAATTGGATCGAAAATGACGTGGGGGAGGAAACCCTACGCAACCAAGGCTTTATTGACCAAGAAATTGGGGTACGTTGGCGCTTCAATAATGATCCCAATTTGGCAACGGCAATTCAAGGTCTTTTGATTTTACCTCCGGGCTATGACCCCGATCAAGACTTGGCTCTGGGGATGGATAATGTTGGTATAGAAATTCGTTTTCCTGTAAGTTGGATCTACTCCCTCGGTCAGCGTCAAGGAATTTTAACCGCAGAAATTGCGTATCGCGATTTTTTGGGTACTCAAGGCAGTGAAATTCGCTGGTTTGCAGAAGTCTCTCAAAATGTTTTGGATCGAATTACCCTCGTTGCCCAATTGGAAAATACCAATGGATTGGCAGAACTTCAAACTGATTTAACCAAGTTGACGGGGAATGTACAAGTGAAAGTCAACCCGAACCTCACCCTGGTTGTGGGTGGTTTTCGCCATATTCAAGGACCATCAGGGCAAGGGTTAGAATTCAAAGTTTTCTTGTCGTCGAATTAAGGTGTTTTATGAATCAGATGAGGACAAAAACCAGTGTCAATGTTGGCATAATTATGATGACTTTGCTTATGGCATCCTTAGGGTTTGCCTCAACGGTGAGTGCGGGTAACTCTGATCCGGTTCAACGGTTGTTGGCTACCAAACAATGTCGAGGGTGTAACTTAAATGGGGCATTCTTAGCCAATACTAATTTGGCAGGAGCTGATTTACGGGGAGCCAAGTTACAGGGAGCGAACCTAAGTCAAGCCAACCTGAAAAATGCGAATTTAGCTAGTGCTGACTTGGGCAGTGCCTACCTTTGGCAGGCAGACTTGAGCAATGCTAATCTTAGCTATACGGCTTTGGGGAGTGCCAACTTGAGCAATGCTGATTTACAAAGGGCTAATCTCAGTCATACTAACCTCAGCAATGCTTATCTTTGGAAAGCTAATCTCAGTGGTGCTACCCTGACGAATGCTAATTTAGCCAACGCTAACTTAAGTTCTGCCAATTTAAGCAGAGCCAACCTCAGCGGTGCTAACCTGCAAGATACTTATTTGTGGGGGGCGGCGCTTGACGGTGTAATTGGATTAGACCGATAACGCCGCCCATTCCTGTGCATGGGATAAAAGCGATGCTGAAAACCCAACTAATTAAATGCATCTTTAAGGACAGTACGGGCAGCCAAATGATTGCGCGTGGAGGTCAGTATTTCCGCTTCGCGTTCCAAACGGGCGGCTGTATCCTGCATTTCTAACAACGCTTGTTGTTCCGAGGCGACGCCGTAAAGATTGCCTGCGACCCAATAGGATAGCTCTAAGGGCAGGTCTGGCAAGTCTTCGGGCAGCTCGATTTTCTGATCCGTCAGCTTGGCAGAAAGATGAACGACATCTCGCAGCAATTGCTCAACGGATGTGGAAATTTCTTTTAAGTCTTTTTGGGAGGGTTGATCCTCTATCCATTCCACCAACCCGACGCGATAGGGTTTTTCGCGGACATATTCTAAAACCCGGAATCGTTGCTGACCCAGGGTTAAGACTTTCATCCGATCATCAGGCAGACGCTGGAAATGTATGATTTCAGCGCAGCAGCCAACAGCGGCGGGTTGACCTTGCACTGGGTCCCACATTAATACCCCAAACCGCCGATCGCTTTCCAAAATCGTGTTCATTAGGATACGATAGCGAAACTCAAAGATATGTAGGGGCAGAGGTCGTCCCGGAAATAGAACCACTTCTGGTAGTGGAAACAAAGGAAGTTCTCTAACAGCAATTGAGGAAGAGGATGCCATTGTGCCTTGGTGAAAAGGGTAACTGCGCTTCTTTACCTACTTTAACGGATTTTGGGGGGACAAGAAGCCACCATTGAAGCAGAGGTGCTTCAGAAGCTCTAGTGCATGAAGGCAGAAATCACTCTAACATGCTCCCCCAGCTCCTCCACATTTGACAAAGCTGCTCACCTATTTCCATGCCCGCTACACTAGGAGCAGGGGCGATTTTAGGCTTTCCCTGCTTACCTTTCTACGTTATAACTTCACTTCAATATCCACACCAGCGGGTAAATCCAGTTTCATCAGGGCGTCAATGGTTTTGGACGATGGCTGATAAATGTCAATTAGCCGTCGATGAGTACGTGTTTCAAAATGTTCCCGTGAATCTTTATCGACGTGGGGCGATCGCAAGACACAATAAATACGACGTTTGGTCGGTAAGGGAATTGGACCAACGGCGGCTGCATTGGTGCGATTGGCTGTATCCACAATCTTTTCACATGACGTGTCAAGCAAGCGCCGATCAAATGCTTTAAGACGAATCCGAATTTTTTGCTGTTGAATCGTTGCCATTGTTTTGAATTGTCTAGGTTCTGAAATAATTAGGAGTTGTGAAGTACCCCAACTTGCTTCGCTCTTATTTGGGGCTTCCAACTAGCAAGCAAGGACGGTTTTATTCGTCTTCGGGGTTTCCCGTTTCATCCGCCGATGCCACGTTGGGGTCGAGTTCCGAGCCGCGCCAGGACTACATCATTGACTTAAGTTCAACACAGAGAATAAGGAGCAGAGACGCTGATCGTGTTCTCTGCTCCTACTCCCCCGAGTCAGAACAGGGTTACTTGATGATCTTAGAAACGACACCTGCACCGATGGTGCGACCCCCTTCGCGAATCGCAAAGCGCATTCCTTGTTCAATCGCGATCGGGTTAATTAGCTCCACAGTCATTTTTATCCGGTCTCCCGGCATGACCATTTCCACGTTGCTACCGTCATCAGCGGTATAGGAACTAATGGTTCCGGTTACATCGGTGGTACGAACGTAGAACTGGGGACGATAGCCGGAAAAGAATGGAGTGTGACGACCTCCTTCTTCTTTTTTGAGGACATAGACTTCCGACTCAAACTGAGTATGAGGTGTGATCGAACCGGGCTTGGCAAGTACCATTCCCCGCTCAATATCTTTTTTCTCAACACCTCGGAGCAGAATTCCGGCATTGTCACCCGCCATCCCTTCATCGAGACTCTTCTTAAACATCTCGATACCTGTGACGGTTTTCTTGACGGTATCCCGGAGTCCAACTAACTCAACTTCGTCGCCAATCTTGACCTTACCCCGCTCGATCCGACCCGTGGCGACCGTCCCACGACCGGTAATCGTGAAGACATCTTCAACTGCCATCAGGAAGGGCTTATCTACATCCCGTTCTGGGGTAGGAATGTGAGCATCGACCTCGTCCATTAACTGGTAGATCTGATCCACCCACTCATTATCACCCTTCTTAATGTTTGGGTCAGAGGTGAGAGAATCGAGCGCCTTTAACGCCGAACCTGCCACGATGGGAATATTATCTCCATCGAATTCATAATCACTGAGGAGTTCGCGGACTTCCAGTTCCACCAATTCCAGGAGTTCTTCGTCATCCACCATGTCTTTTTTGTTCAAAAAGACGACCAAGTTGGGGACGCCTACCTGCTTGGCAAGAAGGATATGTTCCCGCGTCTGCGGCATTGGACCATCAGCGGCTGAAACCACCAGGATCGCGCCATCCATTTGAGCCGCACCCGTAATCATGTTTTTCACATAGTCAGCGTGTCCGGGGCAATCAACGTGAGCATAGTGGCGATTTTCCGTTTCATACTCAACGTGAGCGGTGTTAATGGTAATTCCCCGCGCCTTTTCCTCTGGTGCCGCATCAATGTCGTCGTACTTCTTAGCGGTTGCTTGACCTGATGCTGCCAGAGTCATAGTAATGGCAGCCGTCAGCGTTGTTTTACCGTGGTCTACGTGACCAATTGTGCCAATGTTGACGTGGGGTTTAGTCCTTTCAAACTTTGAGCGTGCCATGAATTACGTTTTCCTTTTCTTAGTTATGCGTTCCCTTTGCTCTTAGCAATGATAGCTTCAGCCACGTTACGAGGCACTTCATCGTAGTTGCTAAACTCCATTGAGAAGATACCTCGACCTTGGGTTTTAGACCGGATATCCGTAGCATAACCAAACATCTCGGCTAATGGAACTTTAGCAGAAACTTTGGCAATACCTTCGTCGGTACCCATCCCTTCAATTTGACCACGGCGGGAGTTGAGATCGCCCATGACATCTCCGAGAAAGTCTTCAGGCACTTCAACTTCCACTTTCATCATCGGCTCGAGTAACACAGGTGCAGCCTTCGTGACGCCGTTTCTAATTGCCATCGAACCAGCAATTTTGAACGCCATTTCCGAAGAATCAACATCGTGGTACGAACCATCAACTAATGTGGCTTTGACATCAATGAGGGGATACCCAGCCAGGATACCCGATTCGCAGGCTTCTTTCATACCCTGTTCAGCCGGGGAAATAAATTCCCTTGGTACGGAACCACCAACAATCTTGGAGACAAATTCAAACCCACTACCGGATTCACCTGGCTCCAATTCAATGACGACATGACCGTACTGACCTTTACCGCCACTTTGACGGATGAACTTGCCTTCAGCTTGCACGGATTTGCGAATGGTTTCTCGGTACGCCACCTGAGGGGCACCTACATTCGCTTCCACTCGGAATTCCCGCAGCATCCGATCAACCAGAATTTCCAGGTGGAGTTCACCCATTCCGGCAATCACAGTTTGATTGGTTTCTGGGTCGATACTCACCCGGAATGTCGGATCTTCTTCCGATAAGGCTTGGAGGGCTTTGGAAAGCTTCTCCATATCCTGTTTGGTTTTGGGTTCTACAGCTACCGAAATCACTGGCTCTGGAATATAAAGCGATTCCAAAATAATCGGTGCTTCTTCGCCACAAATTGTATCACCCGTTGTCGTTTGCTTGAGACCAATTGCTGCACCAAGGTCGCCAGCTCGTAGCTCGTCCACCTCAATCCGTTCGTTGGATTTCAAGATAATCAGCCGGGAGATACGCTCCTTGTGATCTTTGGTGGAGTTGAGAATGTAGCTGCCTTTTTTCAGGATTCCTGAGTAGACCCGCATGAAGGTTAAACGACCATAAGGGTCTGACATAATCTTGAATGCCAGCGCCGATAGGGGAACTTCATCATCAGCGGGTCGGCTATCCGGTGTCCCATCAGGCAATAGTCCCTGAATTGGCGGAACTTCTGGCGGAGAGGGTAGATAGTCTACCACTGCGTCTAGGAGTAACTGGACTCCTCTATTTTTGAAGGCTGAACCACACAGCACTGGCACAATCGTACCGGCAATTGTACCTTTACGCAGGGCAGAGCGAATTTCGTCTTCGGTGAGTTCCTCTTCTGCCAGATATTTTTCTAAGAGCGCTTCATCGGTCTCAGCTACAGCTTCGATCAGCTTGACTCGGTATTCTTGGGCTAACTCCTCGACCTCTTCGGGAATTTCTGTATCTTGCATATCCGTACCCAGGTCATTGGTATAAATCCGGGCACGCATTTGCACAAGATCCACAATCCCGTGGAAATCACTTTCACTGCCGATGGGAATTTGGATCGCCACCGCATTGGTACGCAGCCGATCGCGGAGTTGATCGTATACTTTGAAAAAGTTAGCACCCGTGCGATCCATCTTGTTGACAAAGGCGATCCTCGGTACCCGGTAGCGATCCGCTTGACGCCACACGGTTTCCGATTGGGGCTGGACACCTCCCACTGAGCAGAATACAGCAATTACACCATCCAAAACCCGCATCGAACGTTCAACTTCAATCGTGAAGTCTACGTGACCTGGTGTATCAATGATGTTAATCCGGTGTTCCAACCAGTTCGTGCTGATGGCAGCAGCAGTAATTGTAATTCCCCGTTCCCGCTCTTGCGCCATCCAGTCGGTCACGGCTGTCCCTTCATGGACTTCGCCTAGTTTGTGAACAATTCCTGAGTAAAACAGAATCCGTTCCGTTGTTGTTGTCTTGCCCGCATCAATGTGGGCGGCAATCCCGATATTGCGTATTTTCCCAAGCGGGATGGTACGTGCCACAGCTACCTCCTTCGTCTGTGCCGCAAGTTTACACGTTGCTATCTCTTTACAATTCTATACTTTGTTTAACCTTTTAGGGATTTGTCCTTTGTCCGTATCAGTAGCGATAATGGGCAAACGCTTTATTGGCATCTGCCATCCGATGGGTTTCTTCGCGCTTACGAATGGCATTCCCGGTTTCATTTGCCGCATCCATCAGCTCATTTGCCAATTTACTTGCCATACTTCTCCCTGAACGACTTCGGGAAAACTGGATCAACCAGCGCATGGCTAATGTTATTCCGCGTTCTGAGCGGACTTCCATCGGAACTTGATAGGTTGCCCCTCCAACCCGACGGGCTTTCACTTCGACTAACGGAGTGACATTCCGTACCGCTTCTTCAAATACCTCTAGCGGTTCCTTTCCGGTGCGTTCTTCAATAATTTTGAAGGCGTCATAGATAATCCCAGATGCTACTGATTTTTTCCCATGATGCATAATCCGGCGCACCATCATACTAAGCAGACGGCTGTTATAAACCGGGTCAGGGGGGACAGGGCGCTTTTTAACAACTGTACGACGAGACATAGTAAGCCTTTACAAAATACATACACGGCAAATTTAACTATTTACCCTGGAACTGGTTTTTTTCTCCAGGTTTAAGAGTCGCTTGAACGAACAAGCCACTTCATCTCCATATTTTCCCGAATAAAGCTACCCGAAACAAACAGCTATGGGTAAGTTTAACAGGGTGGGGGTAGATTTAGACACGCTCTGTTGGCTTACTTAGGACGCTTGGTTCCGTACTTGGAACGACCCTGCTTACGATCTTTCACACCTGCTGTATCTAGCGTTCCCCGAATAATGTGATATCGAACACCAGGTAAATCTTTCACCCGCCCGCCTCTAATCATGACGACTGAGTGTTCTTGCAGGTTATGACCAATTCCTGGAATATACGCCGTTACTTCAAAACCCGAGGTTAGACGTACCCGTGCCACTTTCCGCAGGGCTGAGTTCGGTTTCTTGGGGGTTGTCGTGTAGACGCGGGTACAAACACCCCGCCGTTGTGGACATTGTTTCAATGCAGGCGATTTGGTTTTCGCCTTAATTTGGGCGCGTTCGCTACGAATAAGCTGCTGAATAGTGGGCATGAGTTACGGCGCGTAAAATTCCTTACTTGTTTCAAGTATTGACAAATTCTGATTGTACCGACCTTTGGGTAACAATGTCAATTTTTTGGTCTTTTGTTCTTGGTCATACTCGCTCCCGAAAAGAAGCAAGCTACGTCCTTTGTCCTTTAATTACTCCTTAACCCTAGGATCATTCCTCACGTCTTAACTCGAAACGAGTTACCACAGCCACAGGTTTCAATGGCATTGGGGTTATAGAAGCGAAACCCGCCGCCCATCAGATCTTCGGAATAATCCAAGGTTAGGTTGGTTAAATGCTTGATGCTCGCTTCATCCACGACAACAGCCACGCCTTGACAATCATAGATGCGATCGCTCGCTCTAACGGCATCATCAAACTCCAGAGTATAGTATAAATCTGCACATCCTCCTGACTTCACGCCTAAGCGTAATCGAGCTTGCTGTTGCTGGCGCTTGGTTTGCAGGCGTCTAATTTCATCGGTTGCCGCTTGAGTCAGTGTAATCATGGGTTGACAACTGAGTCCGTAAACATATACAAAGGTATACAGGTCTATACTAAATGTATACCGTATGGACATTATTCAGGACGTGCCAACGGTCAGCATTGGGGAAGCAGCTAAAGAAGTCGGAGTTAGCGTAATCACGATCAGGAGATGGGCGCAGGCTGGTAAACTGCCCTACGAGCTATCTCCTAGTGGTCGTTACCGATTTAAGTTGTCTGACCTCAAAACAGTAAGACCGCGCACTGCTCCAGGCGACCGCATTACCATCAACTATGCCAGAGTCAGCAGCCACGATCAAAGAGAAGATCTGGTGAGACAAGTGCAAATGCTTGAGTCTTACAGCGCAGCTAACGGCTGGCAATATGAAACGATTCAAGACCTTGGCAGTGGTTTGAACTACCAGAAGAAAGGACTACAAAAGCTGCTCAAGCGAATCATGTCAGGTGAGGTAGACCGATTGGTGTTAACCCACAAAGATAGGCTTCTACGGTTTGGCTCTGAGCTTGTCTTTGCCGTTTGTGAGGAGTGTGAAACCGAGGTTGTTGTCATCAACAAAACTAACGCTGAAGTGAACTTTGAGCAAGAATTAGTAGAGGATGTATTAGAAATCATTACGGTCTTTTCGGCACGGCTTTATGGAAAAAGAAGCAATAAAAACAAAAGGCTTATTGATGGAATAAAGCAAGTAGCCGACGAGGTGAAGTAATGGTTCAAAGAACTGTCACAACTGAATTACCTGTAGAACTGTGGCAGTTCGCTATTGATGCTTCTAAGCTCGTCGAACCCGCTAGGGTTGAGTATCTCAATCGAATGTTGGCAAGTGAAAACGAGAATGATCTCATTCGAGACTTGCAGCCTAAGTACGGGCTAAACAAACGGCAGGTTAATGCTATTCGATCTGAGATAAAAGGTGTTATTGTATCCGCTAAAGAGTGCCGCAAACGCCATGTTAAGACCTTAGAGCAGCAAATCAAATCTACTAGGACGTGGCTGAAAACAGCCGTCAAATCACTGGCTAAACTGCCTGATGCTTGTTCTATTCGATTCAGGCAGCATCTTAGGACTCACAAGAGGTTCGTCATTCATCAAAAGAAACGTCGTCTGCACTTGCTACAAAACAAGCTAGAGCACCTCAAGAATGCTCCGTTGCCAGTCAGCTTAGGCAATAAAGGAACTCAGTACACGACCGTTGGAGCCACAAAGGAAAGTTTTGGCAATCAGATCGCTCAGTACGATGGCGATACCATCAAATTCCGAGTTCCCTATGCTCTAGAGTTGAAATATGGCAAGACAATTGCCGCACCGTTGCGTTTTGAGTATGAGCAGGGACAGCAGTGGGTTGATGAGGCTATCCAGGCTAATAGAGCGCTATCCTACCGTGTCTACTGCAAAGACTTCAGATGGTTCATTGCCTGCTCTACAGATGTTCCTGAACCTGATCGCCAGTCATTGCCGCGTCAATATGGCTGCTTAGGACTAGATATTAATCCAGGCGTGATTGGTTGGACGTATGTAGATGGCGATGGAAACCTCAAACATCACGGGCAGTTCAGGCTGAACTTGCACGGTCGTAAGTCAGGACAGACTGAAGCCACACTGCATGATGTGATCAAGCAAATTGTCTTGATTGCTCAGTCGTTGCAATGCCCCATTGCCATTGAGAATCTAGACTTCAGTGCCAAGAAATCTCAGATGAGAGAGCAAGGCAGGCGTTACGCCCGGATGCTGTCAGGCTTCGTCTATAGCAAATTCACTCTCATACTTGAGCAAAAGTCTCAGATGGCTGGGATTGAACTAATCAAGGTCAACCCAGCCTACAGTTCACTCATCGGTTTAGTTAAGTTTATGAGGCAGTACGGTTTATCGTCCGATACTGCTGCTGCAATGGTTCTAGCGCGTAGAGCCATGCGACTATCAGAGCGAGTGCCTAACCACAGAGCTTACGCTGGTGTGAAATCAGCGAAACACTCATGGTCTGCATGGCAGGAGCTACATAAAAAGCTGGGACGTTTGCCGCGTCACCAGTATTATACGCTCTCTAACAGAGAACTAGAGGTCATGCTTTGCGTCGAGTCGCAAGACGGAATGCTCCAGCAAGCGGAAACGCACTTCTAGACGTGGTGAAAATCCACAGCGGAATCGTTCAACTACCGCTTCGTTGGACGTGGTGTATACTTGTGGCAACGAATGATTATGATTGTATACATTTTTATGAGCGGTTTAGTCCACCTACTTATTGATTGATAATGATGAGAACTGTCCTCACTTAGAGCCAAAAAAATTTCCTCCCTTAGGATTAGGGAGGAGCCAATTTTGGTCAAGCTAATATAGTAAGCCGTACTAGCGGCTTCAGTCCATCCAACCAATTAGGTGTTTGACTCATTGCGGGCGTAGTCATCTTCATAGCGAATAATGTCATCTTCGCCAAGGTACTCGCCATTCTGTACTTCAATTAGTACTAGCGGAATGACACCCGGATTTTCTAGGCGATGAGCATGTCCTTGAGGAACATAGCTGGACTGATTTTGATGAATCAATAATTCCTTATCTCCGCAAATAACCTTTGCCATACCACTGACAACAATCCAGTGTTCACTGCGATGGTAGTGCATTTGCAGACTAAGGCGATGACCCGGTTTCACCTCAATCCGCTTAATTTTGTATCCTCGCCCCTCTTCCAGAACAGTAAATGAACCCCAAGGTCTTAGTTCTGTAGCGGCAGCGCCTTCGGCAGTCAACGATCTGGGTAGGGTGATCGCCGAATCATGAGGAACTGCTTGCTGAACCATAGTATTTCTCCTGAAAATAGTTACGACATTAATCGCGTGTAAAAACGTTTTATCGGGTTTTTAGCTATTGCCAGGTTCTCAACAACACAAAAGCTAACCACAATCAACACTAGCAAATTCGACTTAGGTTTTGCACGTCTTAGGGGGTAAATTTATCAAATTGTAGGAAGTCTTCACATTTAGGGACTTGAGCTTTATCGGAACTTTAAGAATGGGTTGGTTATTTTCGTTAATCTACTCCATATCGGGGCGGGTTGGACTAGTGCAAGAAGGCAGAAATAACTGAACAGCTAACATCTTCCCCAGCTCCCTCTGCTCCCTCTGCTCCCCCTGCTTCATCGTATCTACGAAGCTGCTCAAGTATTTTCGCCGCGCCGCACTAGACCAGCGCGGCGGAAGTAACTCTCCAGTTAAAAAAGGGGCTCGCGTCTTATTGTATAAGCCTTCTCCCCTTCTGCCTCCTGCCTCCTGCCTCCTGCCTTCTTGCACTAGGGGAAAGTGGGGCGAAAGAGTCCCAAACCATTGTGAACCCGGGCGGCTGTATAAGGAGAACGATCTAGAAGATGACCGCCCAAATAGAGTCCAGTAGAACTGCCACCATCGAGATTGAGGGCATCAACGGCTCCTAGTTGCTGCATCAACTGGGCAGTTTCGGTTAAGTTGGGTCCTTTGCCACCGACGCGATTGTGCATGGCGGCAATAATTAGTGTGCCATTTGCCGTGATCCCGATCGCACTCCGAATGGCAGATTGTTGGGCAAAGGCATGACTAAAGTTTTCGGCTTTGGCATCTAACACAATTTGGCGATTTTGCAGTAACAACGGACCTGCACCCAGGATATGGGGATAATTGTTAAACTCAATCGGCAAGGTTTTCTGTTCAATCTGAACCTTTGTGCCAATAGTCAGAGAATTAGCCGTAACACTTGGATCACCGCCTCTGTGTGTGAGTAGATAGCCATTAACTGGAATGAAAAACGACTCCTCACCGGCGACTCCTCCTGATAATTGAGCCGTAATCTGGTTATTTTGCACAACCGAGATCATTTCATTATCGGTTAAAGGGGTGTACGTTGCGCCCCATTCTGGGGTATAGCGAGATATCCCCGCTTGTACATAACCGCTATTCAGGAACAAAATCGGAAGACGTTCTCCAGTCGCAGTGGTTAACGTTTCCTCAAGGCTAAGGCGTCCAAATTTAAATTGATGCTGATCTGTCCACGCGATCGCACCTCGGTTGAGAATCGGTCCAGAATACCAACGTCCATCACGGCGGATTGCACCTAAGGGTAGTTGATTATTGCGGTTAAAGAAGCCACCATTAATTGCAGCCGCAGCGTTCCATAACTGCGCTGTTTTAATCAGGGGGGCGGTTCCCACTTGAGTTGTGGGATTACTCCAAATCGGTTTCAGCTTGACTTGCGGATTTTTGGGATCAACCTCTAACCACACCACAAGAAATCGAGTATCAGCCAGTGTCACAGTCCGCTGACGCCACCAGATACCCGGCGCCCACAGAATATCTTTTTCCACCATGGCATCAGGTCGAAGTTCGATGACTAAGCGATTGGGATTCGGTAAGCTGAAAACGTGCAACTGTAGACCCTCTGGAATCGAAACCCCGATAGTGCTTTGAGTCTGATTGGTTTCAACTTGGATCGTCGGTTGATTGTCTAAGGCTTCATTATCTTTCTCATCTCCCTCAACTTCCTCATCTTCCCCATCTCCCTCATCTTCCACAGGCTCCAGGGGGGTAAACTGTTCAATCAGGGATGGATTCGCGATCGCGTCTAATATAATCACCCCTTCACTGGGGCTTCTGCTAACGTGCCAAGGTGTGGGACGATCTAAATCAAGAATAATCCTAAACCCCCATGGCTGTGTCTCTTCCCGAATCGTTTCTAATCGTGCGGCTACAGACGTTAGCGCTAATGTATCTCCTTGGGCTTGAAATTGCCATCCCACCTGTTGGGCAAACTCTGTAATATCTAAATAGCGATAAGCATCACGATGGTGAGCTACGAGAACCAGAGGCGTACTCAGGGGATTAGAGAACCATTGTATCGGTTGTCGCGTCCAATTGCGGGTACTCAACAATTCCAGTCCGAAGAGTTGTTGCACTCCCACATCACTGATACCCGTGCGTATGACTCCCCCAACTTGCCACTGTTTCCAGGCAAGAGGTACGATACGACCATTTAAGGAGAGTTTTGTCCCGGCGTCAACGATTTGAGTGGCAGTTTGAGCGAATCTATGAGTCTTAGGCGAGGAAGTAACGGCTTCAGCTTCTACGAATGCGCGATCGAGTTCAAGGGTTGACTGAACAACTAAACGTTGCAGAATTTCTCCCATGGTTAGACTCTCTATTACTAGGGATTCCGCAGAACTAACACGTTTAGCGGCTAAACCTAGGCATGAAGTGCAAATGGCTAAGATTCCGATCACAATTTTGGCTTTATTCGGTGAGAACCCCTTTGTCATAATTTTGGCTTTGGCGTGAGATGAATTAATGTTAAAACGTATAGATAAACTAATTCCTGTATTTTATGTATTTTAGGGAAATTAGTTCAATAATCAAAGCTAAACTCTACATAAGCTGTTTTGCTGTTGACGGCAATTTCGGCTCAAAGGTTCCAGTAACAATTGGCTTTTCAGTTAAAAGAGTCATTGAAGTTTAAAAAAAGGGGGGAAGACCTGTTCAGCCTTGAGTTGATTTATAATCGAAAAAAACGGGAGACTCAAATGACTTTAGCCACAATCGCAACACCCAAAAAGGAATCGCCCCTTTTGTTTGAGGGAATGACCTGGAGAGAGTTCAAAGCCGTTGAGCAATTGTTAGACCGCCCAGGATATCGACTTTCTTTTTTAGATGGAGTTTTGGAGATACGACGAATGTCTGGAGAACCCCAGGAAACTGTTAAGGAAAGAATTGGTGCATTGTTAGAGCTATATCTGTTGATAGCAGGATTTGACTTTACTCCAACTGGCTCAATGACCCTAGAAAGTGAAGGAGTCGCCGTCAAGCGAGAAGCCGATGAATCCTATAAACTAGCGCCGGGTCGAACCCATCCCGATCTGGCGATTGAGGTGCTGTTTACCAGTGGCGGTATCAACAAGTTGGAGGTCTATAAGCGGCTGAAGATCAAGGAAGTTTGGTTTTGGGAAGATGGGGTGTTGGAACTTTATCACCTGCGAGAAGAGGGGAAGACACTTCACTATGAACAGATTAAGAGTAGTGAGGAGGTTAGAGGGATTGATCTGGATTTGTTATTACGTTTCATCAATATGGTGAATCATGTGGATGCCATTAAAAATTTTCAAAAGGCGCTGCAAAACTAAGGTTTTATGGTATAGTTTTATTATGGGAAAATGTGTGCGCCTGTAGCTATAGAATAATTCGCGATCGCGTGAAACCATGAAGCGGGCAAATACAACAGGTTTATTGATTAAAATTGTACTATTTGTTAACTCAAAGATGTCAAAGGAAAATATAGCCACTGTCGTTCAAATTTTAGAATCCTTCTCTGATGCACAGCAGGAGCAAATTATTGAGCACGCATTATTAATGACATCGTTGATATTGGTGCATTTGAGTCCCAAGGCTTTACCTTAAATGTCACAGGTTCACCCCAAACTACACCCGTTAATACGGCTTTTACTGACTCTTTGACTGTGCAAGTGTTAGAGAACTTTGCTAATCAGCCGATTCCAGGTGTGCCTATCACGTTCAACGCCCCATCAAGTGGTGCATCAGGCAGTTTTGGTAACGGTATAACCGTCCTTACCAATGCTCAAGGTATCGCCGAGAATCCGGTTACGGCAAATACAATTGCGGGCAACTATCAAGTCATCGCGACAGCTAACGGTTTACAGTTGACACCCTTTGATTTAACCAATATAGATAACCAAATTCAACCGCCATCAACTCCTCAACCCGAACCCCAATCCCCATCAACCCCTCAACCGATTAATCCGGTCAATCCCATCAATGAATCGTCCCCGAATTCAACAATTAATCCGGTCAATCCCATCAATGAATCATCTGCCAATCCAACGATTAATCCCGTCAACCTACTCCAATTGCCCCAAAATCCGCCCCCAATAGTCCAAACCCAGATTCCTGACCTAAAACTCGACATTGTGGCAGAAATTGAGGAATATTTTACTCGTCAGTATGAGGATTATTTTGGGTTATCCGATACTCCAACTACCACTCAAGCCGAATCCCAAGCCATCCTCCGCCGCATTGAACAAGAAACGGGAACGAAACCCGCACTACTCTATGCTGTCTTTGTTCCCAGTAACGCCCCCTCACTAACACCAACTCCCGGATTAGATCTCAACAAAAAACTAGAAAAGCCTGAACGTGAACGCGACAGCAGTCAGGATCAACTGGAATTAATCATTGTCACCGCTGAGGGACAACCCATACGCCGTCCTATACCCGGTGCAACACGAGAAAAAGTTCTCCAAACCACTCAACAATTACGCCGTGCTGTCACCGATATTCGCATTCCTCGCCCTTCCCTCCCCGCCGCACAACAGCTTTATCAATGGTTAGTTGCTCCCATTGAAGCGGAGTTAAGCGCCGATTAAAGCTGAAGCATTACGACAGACACAGTTAGCCATGATTCGGGGTGAGGTGCGACTTGAAAAGGGTCAACTGATTACGCCGAATCTTACCCTTCCTTTACCGCCCCAGTTGGCTGAATTACCGGATAAAGAACTAACTCATCCGTATTATTGGAGTGCATTTACATTAGTAGGAAGTCCTTGGTAAAACAGGTGATGGCTACAGTAAAGAGGTTGCCTAAAACCTCTGGAACAAACCGCTATAATAGCGGTTATCAAGTGATACTGGTACACCCAAATGTAGGGGCGCAAGGCTTGCGCCCACACTTATGTACCTCATCCTATGAGAAATGCTACATAGCAGTAGACGCATCAATTAGGACAAACGCACTCTTTGGAGACGTTCCACCGGAGGAGTTCCACCGGAGGAGACGTTCCACCGGAACGTCTCTACAAATCCATAGTGTCTTAACCGTCTTGGCAGTTGCTATACTTGGTGAACAAGATGATATCAAACAAACTATGTTAACCTTATAGATATGGCGTACAGCGATTTTACTACCCTCAGCAAAGTCAGAACAACATTTAACCTAACTATAGACGAGACCAGCCGCCTTTTTCCTGACATTCCTCCTCTTCAACCCAGCGAATATCTTAAAATTACACTGCATGAATTTTTACCCCTTGCCAATGCGATCAACACAGAAAAAGCACGGTCTGAATTAATTATTGCCCCCGTTTTATTAGAAGTCCGGCGGCATTTTAACTTCCAAGTCGGCTTCTTTTCTGGCACAGACTTCAACGTAGACCAAACTGTTGGACTGAATGGATACTGTGATTATATTCTCACTGCTTCCCCAGAAATGTATGAAATATATGCCCCAGTCGTTACTCTTGTAGAAGCTAAGAACGAAAATATTAAAAGTGGGTTAGGACAATGCATTGCTGAAATGGTGGCTGCCCAACGATTTAATCAAAAAAATGACATCCCCATCAATGCTATCTATGGTGCCGTTACCACAGGAATGATTTGGAAGTTTATCAAGTTAGTTAATCAAACAGCTTTTATTGATTTAAACGATTACTTTATTAAAGAAGTTAACCAAATATTAGGAATATTATCGACTCCTTTGGCTCAACATCTATTCCATAGAAATAACCTGTGAACTCATCCACCATGCCATCGACTTTCTGCACGACTTCTGCTTAGTTTGCACTTGATATCATCGACTCGGTTAACCTTCAGATCAGCCAGCAACGTCGAAGCATCCAACACTAAGTAGTCGGACAAAAGAAAACAGCACATTCCGGAGCCAGTGCAAATAAATAGGGTCTGCTGAATAAGTCTTGTGGTGGGGAGAGGGAATAGGGAATAGGCTTTCTTGCAATAGTTTCAACCCTCTGTCGAGGGAAGATTCTGTGTTTGCCAAGCGTGTCCGATAGGGCGTATCGCGAAGGCTTGCAATCCAAGAATTTTGAGCGTTTAGGTGTAAAAACCTTGCACTTGTTGGGTGGAAAAATGGCTTAAAACCATTGTATAGTATAGCTTTCAGATTAATGCAGCAAGCCCTAAATAGTCCTCAAACCCTTACAAAATCTTTTATTCTCTGATATTTTGTATTCTGGGATACTTTTTTGAGGTTAATTGCTCCAGGCTAGCAAAATTGCTGATCAACTATTAATGTATCAGAATGACACACTATATCATGTCCGTTCAAATCCCTGAATAAAAACGCCTGAAACCATTGTTTTGACAGCATTGCAATTATTGAGATGCTCCCCTTGACACTAAAAAAATAAGTGTGTTAAGTTTATTGACTAAATCATAAGTATTTAAAGTCACAAATCATGAAAAAACGCTGGGTATCGAGTGGGTTATTAGCAGTTTTGGCAGTATGTCTCAGCCCGATGATATCTTTAGCTGGTTTTGGCGACCTGCTCCGGGATGTCAATGATGCTGTGAATACAATCAACAATACCAGAAGAGCCGTTGATGGAACTGTTAATAATCTCAGTGATGTTCTGGGTATCGATGGGAATGTCAGTGATAGTGATGATCCGACCCAACAAGTTTTAGATATATACCAAAGTTGGTATCAAAATTTAGTGGCACCTGAGCAAGAACTGGTGTCTGCGCTAATCATGCAATATGCTAAGAATCAACAGATGACCTTTGAAACGCTTTCGACTACCGAGTGGTTTTTGCAACAGAGTATGCAAGACCAACAAAAAATTGGGGGATTGTTCTTCAAAGTGAATCAGATACTGGAGGGAGTGGAAGAAACAGGAGGAGAAAGAAACCGATTTTTGGCGTTTGCTTTTTGTGTTAATAGTGGTGGACAAGACTGTAACTAGGGTTAGCTGCAGAGAGTATTTTGGTGGGGGTAGGTGTTAGGTATAAGGTTGACCCTTTGTGCAGCTTTCCCCTAAGTTGGGTGCACGTCAGTGCGCCCCTACAATTCTCATCCACCAAATTAGGTGTACCATGGCAGTATGATAAACTGTGGTAGGGATGTTCCCTCGTACTTCTAAGATTTCATAAAATTAGATAGAGGGGTACGCTCAGATTACGCCTCAATTGCACGCCTTAACTGCTAGGATGGGAAGCAATACGCTAGACTAAGGTTCACGTCATACCGGATGTTCCCCACCCATCCAGATGGTTGTTGCTTTAAGCCATGTTGATTACTTGGCTAATATCCTAAATCATGACATTGGGGATTGCCATAGTCAAGTATTTTCGATAAGATTAGTCTCCCCATCTAAAGAGCTTCATTTTAGAACCAAAGTGTCTGACCCTTCTGGGTCTGTAGTTTAGTGGCTAATGCTACTCCGGAAAGCCAACCGTATATATAAAACTATAGGAAAACCACGTCAACTGGAGACGAGATGACTCACCCAATGATGACTAGAGAGCGAATTAACGTCAATTATTTCTCTATTTTTCAGTTTTTTTCAGTTTTTCAATGGAACGGGCGATGACGTAGCCGACTTGGATAGAACTGAGATTTTACCGCACTGGTAATCAATTCCTAGTTACCGTAAGGTGGGCGAGAACAACTAACGATAAGACAAGGGTTTCAAGGTTTATACCCCTTGCCCACCCTACCTCTAATGAGGAATGACCAGTGACCAATGACCAATTACACTAGGAACTATCTTATGACAAACAGGAGCATCAACCTAAATCAACAGCATCAATCTTGGCATCGAGACGATGTAGCCTATCCAGGACAACGATGGTTAGTGGAAGAACGAGATGCTTGCGGTGTTGGCTTTATTGCCTCAGTCGCAGGTGTTGCTAGCCATGACCTGATTGAACAGGCACTTTCGGCATTAACCTGTTTAGAACATCGCGGTGGCTGTAGCGCTGACCGAGATTCGGGTGATGGCGCTGGCTTGATGACGGCGATTCCTTGGGGGTTGTTTACGTCTTGGTTTGCGGAACAAGGAATTACCATGCCACCAACCGATCAGTTGGCAGTGGGTATGGTATTTTTACCCCAAGATGGGACAAAGGCGACTAAAGTGCGAGACATTGTTGCCGGAGTCTTTGAACAAGACGGTTTCACCGTATTGGGTTGGCGTGTCGTCCCCGTGAACGAGTCAGTTGTGGGACCCCAAGCCCTAGACAATCAACCGCACATAGAGCAAATTATTGTTAGCTGTCCCCATCAAAGGGGGAATGAACGGGAACGTCTCCTCTATAAAACTCGCCGTCGCATTGGTCGTGCATTAGAAGCCGATGGCACACTTCATTGGTCGGATGATTTATACATTTGCTCCCTCTCCAGTCAGACAATTGTCTATAAAGGCATGGTGCGTTCAGCGGTATTGGGTGAATTTTATCAGGATCTGAAACAGCCGGAATATCAAAGCCCCTTTGCCGTTTATCATCGCCGTTTTAGCACCAATACCCTACCCAAGTGGCCCCTAGCCCAACCGATGCGGTTATTGGGACATAATGGGGAAATTAATACGCTACTGGGTAATATTAACTGGATGCGGGCAAGGGAAGCCGATTTATCCCATCCAGTGTGGGGGAGTGAAATCGAAGACCTCAAGCCCACAGTTGATCCGGATAATAGTGACTCCGCTACCCTAGATAATATCTTTGAGTTACTCGTGCGATCGCGTCGTAGTCCTTTGGAAGCCTTGATGATTATGGTGCCCGAAGCCTACCAAAATCAACCTGATTTGCAGGATCATCCGGAAATTGTTGATTTTTACGAATACTACAGCGGCGTTCAAGAACCTTGGGATGGTCCGGCGCTGTTAGTCTTCAGTGATGGTCAAGTCGTGGGTGCAACCCTAGACCGGAATGGATTGCGACCTGCCCGTTATAGTATCACCCGGAATGGCTATGTCGTCGTCGGGTCAGAAGCAGGTGTTGTAGACTTACCCGAAGCGGACATCGTGGAAAAAGGCAGACTCGGACCCGGACAGATGATTGCTGTGGATTTAGCCAACCACGAAATTCTCAAAAATTGGGACATCAAACAGCGAATTGCCCAACGTTTACCCTACGGAGACTGGCTGAAACAGCATCGTCAGGTTTTATCCCCTCAAGGGTTTACTGATTCAACTCAACTCGACGCCCAAACCTTACTCCAGCAGCAAACCGCCTTTGGGTATACGGCTGAGGATTTAGATATGATCCTGGAACCGATGACGACTCAAGGGAAAGAACCCACGTTCTGTATGGGGGATGATATTCCTTTAGCCATCCTCTCGGATAAGCCGCGCCTGCTTTACGACTATTTCAAACAACGGTTTGCCCAAGTCACCAATCCACCGATTGACCCCTTGCGGGAAAGTCTGGTGATGTCCTTAAGTATGGAATTGGGTCAACGGGGGAATTTGCTAGAGGCTAAACCAGACTATGCCCAACTGCTGAAACTGAAAACCCCGGTTCTAAATGAGGCGGAGTTAAATACGATCAAAACCTCTGGGTTTGCCACTACAGAACTCTCCACCTTATTTGAGATTAGCGCCGGTCCAGATGGTTTAAAAGCCGCCATTGACCGATTATGTGACCAAGCCGACCAAGCGGTAAAATCTGGCTCAAAAGTGCTGATTTTGAGCGATAAAATTGGTGGAAGTGTAGGAGAAAACACCAGTTATATTCCACCCCTATTGGCAGTTGGGGCAGTTCACCATCACCTGATTCGTGCCGGGTTGCGGATGAAAGCCTCCCTGGTGGTAGAAACGGCGCAATGCTGGAGTACCCATCATTTTGCTTGTTTAATTGGCTATGGGGCGTCGGCGATTTGTCCCTATTTGGCATGGGAATCGGTGCGTCAGTGGTGGTCGAATCCCAAAACCCAGAAACTGATGGATCGGGGTAAAATTGAACCCTTAACCATTGAAGCGGCACAGAAAAATTACCGTAAGGCGGTAGAAGCCGGGTTATTGAAAATCCTGTCTAAAATGGGGATTTCTCTCCTCTCGTCATACCAAGGGGCGCAGATTTTTGAGGCATTGGGAATTGGTGCAGAGGTATTAGATTTAGCCTTCTGCGGTACAACCTCCCGTTTGGGTGGGTTGAATCTGGCAGAATTGGCACAGGAAGTGATTGCTTTCCATCAACGGGCGTTCCCGGAATTGACGGGTAAGAAACTGGAAAACTGTGGCTTTATCCAATACCGTCCCGGTGGCGAATATCACATGAATAGTCCGGAGATGGCAAAGGCGTTGCATAAAGCTGTGGCGTCGTTTAAGGGACAGGATGCGTCGGTTAAAAATGGAAACGGCAAAACTGACGACGAAAAGACCGCTTATGACCACTATGAGGTCTACAAAAAATACCTGGAAGACCGCCCGGTCACGGCGTTACGGGATTTATTAGACTTCAACAGCGATCGCGCCCCGATTCCCATCGAGGAGGTCGAACCTGTGGCGGATATTGTCCAGCGTTTCTGTACTGGGGCGATGTCCTTAGGTTCCTTGTCACGAGAGGCACATGAAACCTTGGCAATTGCCATGAATCGGATGGGCGGGAAATCCAATTCCGGTGAAGGGGGAGAAGACCCCGTTCGGTTTAAAGTGTTGGATGATGTGGATCATCAGGGAAATTCGCCCACATTGCCCCATCTTAAAGGACTGCGGAATGGAGATACGGCAAGTTCAGCCACCAAACAAGTCGCATCCGGGCGCTTTGGCGTGACGCCAGAGTACCTAATCAGTGGCAAACAATTGGAAATTAAAATTGCCCAAGGTGCGAAACCCGGAGAAGGGGGACAGTTACCGGGGAAAAAGGTGAGTCCTTATATTGCCATGCTGCGGCGGTCAAAAGCTGGTGTCCCGCTGATTTCCCCACCCCCTCATCACGATATCTATTCCATTGAAGACCTCGCCCAGTTAATTTTTGACCTGCATCAGATTAACCCCGAGGCGAAGGTGTCGGTAAAATTAGTGGCAGAAATTGGCATTGGTACGATCGCGGCGGGTGTGGCGAAGGCAAATGCTGATGTGATCCAGATTTCCGGTCATGATGGCGGAACGGGCGCATCTCCCCTAAGTTCGATTAAACACGCGGGTGTTCCGTGGGAATTAGGGGTGACAGAAGTGCATCGGGCGCTGATGACTAATCAATTGCGCGATCGCGTGATTTTACGGGCAGATGGCGGCTTCAAAACCGGCTGGGATGTGGTCATGGCGGCGTTAATGGGCGCGGAAGAGTATGGCTTTGGTTCGGTGTCGATGATTGCGGAAGGCTGCATCATGGCGCGAATTTGTCACACGAATAACTGTCCCGTTGGCGTGGCGACACAGCAGGATCATTTACGCAAGCGATTTACCGGAATCCCCGATCATGTGGTCAACTTCTTCTACTTTGTCGCCGAAGAAGTGCGATCGCTCTTGGCACGGTTAGGCTATCGTAAGTTAGACGAGGTAATCGGTCGGGCGGATTTACTCAAACAACGTGAGGATATCGCGTTAACCAAGACCTCTACTGTATCGGTGAAATGCTTAACCGATTTACCGGATACAAGTCGCGATCGGTTCTTCCTCAACCATGAGGCGGTTCATAGTAATGGACCCGTTCTCGATGATCAACTCCTGGCTGATCCAGAGATTCAAGCCTGCATCACCAACCAAACCTCACTCACCAAAGATGTCGCGGTTCTCAATACCGACCGAGGTGTCGGCGCACGTCTAGCGGGTGCGATCGCCAAAAAATACGGCGATACTGGCTTTGAAGGCGAAATTACCCTCAACTTCAAAGGTGCAGCGGGACAAAGCTTTGGTGCTTTCAATTTACCTGGAATCACCCTCAACCTGGTTGGGGAAGCCAATGATTATGTGGGGAAAGGAATGCATGGGGGTGAAATTATCATCACGCCTCCCACTGATGCCACCTACAACCCCGCCGAAAACGTAATTGTCGGCAATACCTGCCTCTACGGTGCCACAGGCGGTACATTATTTGCCAATGGCTGGGCGGGTGAACGATTCGGCGTCCGCAATTCTAAAGGTCAAGCGGTGATTGAAGGCGCTGGCGATCACTGCTGTGAATACATGACAGGCGGTGTGATTGTAGTCTTAGGTCATGTTGGGCGCAATGTCGGTGCAGGGATGACAGGCGGATTAGCCTACTTCCTAGATGAAGATTCACAATTTCCGGCAAAAGTCAACCCCGAAATTGTGAAGATTCAACGGGTAAGCACATCGGCTGGAGAACAGCAGTTAAAAGCCCTGATACAAGCCCATGTTGACCGCACCAACAGTGTTAAAGCCAAGACAATTTTGGCGAATTGGTCGGACTTCGTCGGCAAATTCTGGCAAGTCGTGCCACCCTCGGAAGAAGATACCCCCGAAGCCAATCCCGAAGCAGTGGCAGAACGGGAGTTGAGTCCAGTTCAGTAACGCCCGAAACTAGGGGTTTTGGCAAGATTAGACCAGGATGAAGGATAAAACCCCGGTTTGCCTTCATCCTTGCTGTTTTTTCCGGCAAATCCTTAGCCAGAGGGAACCTTCACGCCATCTTTTCCCTCATAATTTAGTAAGGAGAGAAAAAGTCTCCTGAGTTTGTACTGCGATACCATCGATGTTTTGTAGAAAGAAGCACAGCTATGGTTCAATACTCCATTAGTGCCACGAAGAATCCCAAAAAGCCGATCAAACTGAGCATCTGGGAATCGGCTGTGCTAACTGACTCTCGCGTTCGCCCTTTTCACTTCAAAGCGAATTATAGCTGTGAGACGCTACCCGAAGCCATGGAGATTCTCCAACAGGTTGAGGCACAATCCCAACAATACGAGGAAGTCGCTTAATCAAATAAAGGACATTGGTATGACAAATGACAAATGACGAATGACAAAAAATTGCTATTTGTAACAACTTTTAAACTTTAGTAAATACTGTTTGGCAGCAAAGGAGAACCATGTTACTTTGAAATGGAGATCGTCCTCCAGAGTCATAACTGGAGAAAAACCAACGAAGAGTCAGAGGTTATGACGATCACTCCCAATCTTTGGCTCTGCCACAGCAGTAACCAACCTAGCGTAGCAATAAGGGGTTAGATTCGGTGAAAACCGAAACCCAACTCAAGTCCAGAAAGACAAATTTATGCGGGTGAATAAGCGGTGAACCTGTGGAATCGGTAAACCTTAGTAAGCTCAGATTAAAACCTGAAAAATTAACGGCTTGAAAAGTCCTAATAGAACGATCAGTTGGGTCTAATCGCTTTGGTTAGACCCAATTGATTATGGTTTATTGTAGGGGCGGGTTTAGGGACTTTCGTTTAGGCATCATTGTAGAGACGTTGCATGCAACGTCTCTACATATAGCATTACGGGCATACGTTAGGACATTACCCTGTTGCCTATTGCCTATTCCCTATTGCCTTGTCACCTAATTTTATTGTCCTAACCTGAATACGTAGTGCTATAAATGATGTGTCCTAATGATTGATACGTTTACCGTACACTAATCGGTTCAGGCGGTTGATTCAAACCCTCTTCTGCCAGCATTGTATTTTCTAGAACCGTAAGCGCTTGCTTGTATTGGGGATCTTCGATTGTGGCACGTAACATCGGCTGTGAAACCAAACGCCGCTGTTGGGCGCGAGTTAAATCAATTTTCACATCCGGGCTAATTCCCTTGTGATTAATATCAATCCCACTGGGAGGATAGTAGCGGGAAATCGTCACCGCTAATCCTGAACCATCCGATAAGGAATGAACCGACTGCACCACTGCTTTACCAAACGTCGTCGAACCGACAACCCTCGCCCGTTTATTATCCTTCAGCGCCCCCGCGAGAATTTCACTGGCGCTGGCTGAATGACCATCCACTAAAACAACCAGGGGAAGCTGAGTCAGTGCGCTTTGATTCGCCGAAAACTTTTGTTCTCCCCCTTTGCGATCAATCGTGTGGACAATCTCACCCTCATCTAGCCACATTCTGGCAATTTCAATACTGGCGTACAATAGTCCACCTGGATTACCCCGCAAATCTAAAACATAACCTTTCACATCTTGGCTATTCAGATTGCGAATTGCCTGTTGCATTTGTTCAGGTGCATGGGAACTAAACTCATCAATACTGATATAACCCACCCGCATCTCACCTTCCTGCTTGAGGGTATAGTGTACCGATGGTAGCTCAATCTGAGCGCGGGTTAAAGTAACATCAAAGTTATTTTGCCCTTGACGTGAAATTTTTAGGGTAACAGATGAACCCACTTCTCCCCGAATTAACGCCGAGGCTTCTTCCGCACTCATCCCTTGAGTAGACTTGCCATCAATGGCGATAATTTTGTCTCCCGCCTTGAGTTCGGCTTTAAACGCCGGTGAATTTTCAATCGGTTCAATAATAACCAGCTTCTGAGTTTTCTCATCAACGCCCATGCGAATCCCGACGCCAGACAGTTCACCCGCCGTTTGATCCGTTAACGCTTTGAATTGTTCGGGTTCTAAAAAGCGAGTGTAGGGATCACCCAGAGGTTCTAGGGCATCGCGAATTGCTTTGTACGCTTGTTCAGCAGACGTATAATTACGGTTAAGTAGCTGTTGACGAGTCGCTTGCCAATCCACTTGATTGAACGAGGGATCAACGTATTCCTGATTAACAAGTTGCCAAACTTCATCAACAACCGTCTTGGGACTATCCTCAAGCGCCGCAAAGACGGAGCGATTACTGCCAATTGGGGCTAACCATGATAATGTGGCTGTTGTTGCGATCGCACCCGTTACGAGGATGCTTTTCAGCCAAGGGAAGGTTTTAGAATATTGATTCATGGGAAATACGTTGAACAGACTATGGGTTGGTTTAAAGCGGACAGTCAAAGCGTACCCAGTCGTTAGCTGCAATAATTAGCATTCCCTGAGTAGGGATAGCATGGTTCTGGCGGCATCAAATCCGTCTATTGCTACTATACTCAACTTATCTGGTTATCTGGCTAATTTCCAGAAATTTTGTGCCAGTTGACCTATTGTCCTGGTGATGACGACAATCGCTTCGCCTCGGACAGTCAGAGTGAATCAAGTGGTAAGCCTCAGTGAGACGATTGATAACACGCCATTGGCTAAGGGTTGCGCGTTGGCTACTGTCTAAGCAACGACTACGCTGGTTAGGCTTAGGGCTATTGAGCCTAGTCGTTATTCTTAGTATAGGGTTACTTGCAAATATCTTCAGATTGGCGGCAGGAGCCGCTGCACCTGTAGATACATTCTTTGTTTTGGGGGGAAGTATTCGCCGGGAGGTTTATGTGGCTCAGTTAGTGAAAAACTATCCCCAAACTCCGATTTTGATTTCTCAAGGCTCTGATGAACCCTGTATTTTGCTCATATTCCAAAAGTATAACGCGCCCATGGGTCAGGTTTGGTTAGAAAAATGTGCGGATTCCACGTTTGGTAATTTCTACTTCGGGATTCCGATTTTACGGCAGTGGGGGGTACGTCATGTTCAGTTAATTACCTCTCCCACCCATTTACCACGAGCGGGGTGGATGGCGCAAATTCTTTTGGGGGCGAATGGGATTTGGGTAGATGTGGATACGGTACAGGAACAGGGAATTCCGGGGAATCAGGAATCCTGGTGGAAGACGGGACTGGATATGACGCGCAGTCTGATTTGGGCGCTGTTGAGTCAGGGAATTCAGCCGCATTGTTCCCAGGTTAAGCCACTGACTGAGGTGGATTTAGAGGCTTGGCGTCAGTCAGGATTCGACTGTGAGTATCAAGGGTGGTTGAAGCTAGATTATTGATTAGCGAAACGCTGGTGTCTAAAAAAGAGTTGACTGTCACCGTAATAGGATGCCACAAATTCTGAGGTGGTTTCCAGATGTCCGATAAGTTGGGCGTTTTGGCGATAACTTGGCTGGTCTATGATATCAGCTTTGTGATCAGCGTTTTCGTCTCCTACGTTTTGGGGAACAACGGCATAGAGAGAAAATAAACGGGTTCCAGCCGGAATCGTGGCAAGATCATCTCTGAAATCATGGGGTGGATTTTCAGGAAATTGAATAGTGGGATTGGGAACCAGAAAAAGGCGATAGGGATAAAAGGGATCAGGTTCTGGATGACCCGTTTGGTCGATTTGGGCAAAGCCTTGCAAATAGAGTTTGCGGGGAAATTTGCTGACGCGGCGGAAGATTAAATTGATGAATTTAGGACCCAAATCATTTTCTGCGGGAACGATATTAGATAATTCATTGGCAAAGAAATTATAGTTATTACCTTGACCGCTAAGGGAAACCAACGCTGAGACATTTTCCGAGGGTTGACCGTCCACCAAAAGCTTGAGGGCTAACCCTGGGGCAAATCCGCGATCGCTGGGATCACCGGTGAGGGATAATCGTAGCAGACCATAGTCAGCACCTTTAAATAAACCAGTAAATGGACTATTCGGCGTTGGGATCAACTTCACCTTAGCAACACTGGCGTGGGCGTGAATGGCTTTGTTCCATTTGCGGGGTGCTTCATCGGATAAGCGATCCATTTTGATGCTTAAGAGAGTAAAAAATAAACCGATAACGTCAATTTTTTTGAGTGGGGGTAGGGTATCGTAGCGGGATGCTAAAATTCTTTGCTGCCAAATCAAGTCCTGCTTTTTTGCAGCCGTCCAGGATTCATAGTCGGCAGGTAGGGGTTCTAGATTGCGGGCATTATGCCAAAATTTTTGGAGATTTTTCATCGGGGCTTCCTTGGAGAAACAAAAGCGAAGCATCCTTTAATTTCCCCCGTGCAAAAAACGCGAAGCAACATCTGGTCTCTCCCTTTTGAAGGGGGACGGAAGGGGGATCTATAAGGGGAATGGAAGCGAGATCGAACAAGGGAAGAGGGAGATCTGATCAGGGGCGTCGCAACGCTTCGTGCGTTACTATTCCCTATTCCCTGTTCCCTATTCCCCAATCTCAACAATTAATATCCGGAAACACCGACTTTACGCCAGGGGGCAAAGGCATTTTGTACACCAAATAAAGCGGGGCTTACGGTGGGGTAATGGCGGCGCAAAACACTTAACATACTGTTGTTGTCAATCCAATCTAAACCCCATTGAGTGTAGACTTCGGCGGTGTAGTCTTTAGTGAAGAAGCGATCGCTCTTAAGTCGTCGGGATGCCATTAGGATAAAGATACGGAAAGCCGTATCGCTGAAGCCAAACCCGGCGGGTGGGTTTTCGGCAAACATGCCCACCATTAAATCAACGCTGTTGATGTCGTTGTTGTAAACCTCCCGGAGTTCCTTTACCCATTGCGGGTTCTCGGTGATGTCCTCAAAGGTTTTGACTCGTTCACGACCAATGAGTTCACGGAATTGATTATAACGGGGAACGCCGCGTTCGCGATCGCGTAATATATCCACAGCTGCTAAATCGAAGACTTCGCCGTTATCCCGGACTAATTGCTGTAGGAAACGGGGATAGTTATGTAAGGTAATCGCCCCAGGATGAGTAATGCCAAAGGAGTAAAATAAATCGGGCATACCTACTTTATCGACTAGCGCCCGACTGCGATTCCCTGATACTTCAAAGAGATTTTCGGTGAATCGTAATTCTCCGTTTTCCAGAGAGTAAAATTCAAACTCATCTGGCATTAAGGGATGCATCCGATAGACGGAGACAAATTCTTCGGTGAGATAGTAGGGGGCAGTATGATGATCCGTGGGTGATCCGACAATACCACTGAGGAGTTCCCCCTCTCCAATGCGCCCAAATAATCGTTTGACATGTTGACCCAACAATCCCCACCAGTTGGCGTTCATAGCGATTTCTAAGGCGGGATGTCCTAGGATGGCAGGCGTCCATTCAACGGTGTGAATTTTGGCGATTAAGGCGGCGTTAATTAGTCGGGCGTGGTTGAACAGATCATCGTCTTTCCAGTCGGGATATTCGTTTTTGAGATGATCGCAAATCGTATTGTGTTCTTTGACGAATAGAGTATGTAACATACTCAAGCCTACCCACCAGTTCTCATCAAAACCAGCGAGATCAACGCCATTTTCGGGGTTGATGGGTAATAAGTCATCCTCACCGATAATTAGCTTACCATCGACATGAGTCCGCAGCTTATCAATGGTTTCCTGATCACTGCCATAAATTTGCGACGCATCCCACCAGTGAGTAACTCGGTTAAGAAAGGTCGGCGGATTTTGGCTATCTCCGTCGGGGCGAGTGGAGTCGGGTAACGTTGCGCCTACTTCTAGGGGTCGATAGTCTTGGGGCCAGGGATCGTCTGCTTCGAGAGGAATCTCAAATTTCTGGTCTAATGTACCTCCGTGGGCGAACCAGTCATGGGTTTGAAATTGAATCCAAGAGGCGGCATGTAGGTTTAAGGTGCTAGCGGGTACAAATTCATCCCGCGTTAGTAATTTGCGGCTAATTGTACGCGGATTGGGTTCAAGTAAATTCTTTTGGTCAGGATGAGTATATTGGAGGGGAACATTGCGTCCAAAACGGGAACCCGCCCGACCCATTGCTGGCTGTTCCAGGTCATTAAAACTCCCGTCGGCTGTGCGAATCTTGAGATGGTCACCCTCTGGACTAGGTGTTGGTTGTGTCCCCTCACCTTGGGTCGGTAATTTTGCGGTATCATGTAGATTTTCTTCCCGCAGTCGGTTCCGGAACTTGAATAACTTGACTAATGCCAGGGGAACGGGGAATTGATGCCAAGGTTTTTGCTGACCTCGACCTGATTGGGATGATTTAGTCATGGTGTTAATTCCTTTTATTTTGATACAATATTTAACAATTCTGTCAAACCGCAATCGGGACTAAAATCAATACTATTCATAGTAAATCTCTATCTTATTTCCGACAAGCCCTTTCCGCAAATTTCCTGAATTAATCTCAACTCTCCCCAATTTATACCAACTTTTGTTCAATTCGAGAACGTTGGGGCAACCGGGGCAGTAATTGGTGCTAACACCCCTCAGCCCATTCGCCACAAAATCGGGATAGTTTTAACAAAACTTAAAATATCTCCCCATTTTTTTCAGGATTTGCCATAATCAAAAAATTAGAATATTCTGGATTTTTGTCGCCATCTGACAAAAAGGCATACCTACGAATCAAGTCCGGAAATGCCAACATAAGTAGGTTGGTGGAAATAAACTCAACCTTATGAAGTTATGTTAACAAGCCTCAAACCCTGACCAATGACAAATAACAAATGACAAATGACAAATGACGAATGACGAATGACATGACAAATGACAACGATATCATTTTTCAACCGCTAACATTCCGAAACCTCACCGTCAGTAATCGCATCTTTCGTTCGAATATTTCCGGCAGATTCGATAACTATGACGGTTCCGGAAACCAAGCCCGAATCAATTGGGAACAGAAGTTTGCCCAGGGAGGCGTGGGCGCAATTATTTCATCGTTTACGCCAGTACAAATTCGCGGACGAATCCTGCCAAACTATGCCACGATTGACCGAGATGACCGTATTCCATTCTGGCGTAAACTTGGTGAGGTGGTGCATGAATACGACTGTAAATTTATCATGCAACTGAGCCATTCTGGGCGTCAGCAGGATGTGAGTGGCGTGGAAAATCTTAATTTAAAAGCCCTCAGTTCAACCAGTATCACAGAATCGTTTCATGGTTTTGAATGCCAAGCCATGACCAAGGCTGAGATTCAAGAAACAGTTCAGGCGTTTGCGGCGGGGGCGAGACGGGCGCGAGAAGCGGGACTCGATGGCGTGGAACTGCATAGCGCCAATGGTTATTTAATTACCCAATTTCTCAGTTCTGGGATTAATGACCGCAACGATGAATATGGGGGATCATTAGAAAATCGCGCTCGCTTTTTGTTGGAGATTATTAAAGCCATTCGTCAGGAAGTGGGTGATGACTTTCACCTCCAAGCTAAGATTAGTGCGGTGGAGTATAATAATGCCGTGATTCCGTGGGAAAAGCCAGGGAATACGCTAGAGGATTCGATTCAAGTCTGTCAGTGGATGGAAGCGGCTGGAGTGGATGCGATTCATGTTTCTACGGGGAGTCTATTTCCTCATCCCTTGAATCCTCCGGGTGAATTTCCCCGCATTGAGGCGATGCGCTGGTATGATTTGATGTTATCCAGTGGAATTCATACCTTTCGCAACTATTTACTCTTTCGGTTTCCCCTGTTCTATCCAATTTTCTTATTCTTATGGAATCGAGTTCAAAAACAGACCCAAGACCAACCGATTCAGGGAGTAGAGGTAAAGGCGCAAGCTTTAAACGAGTCGTTCCAAAAGTTCGTGAGTTCTGAACAGATGCAGGAACTGCTGCAAAAGTATCAGGGGGTTAGTATTAATCACGCGGCTGAGATTAAAAAGCAGGTGAATATTCCCGTGATATGTACGGGAGGGTTTCAACAGGCGTCCTATATTCGTCGGGCTATTCAGGAGAACTTCTGTGATGCGGTTAGTATTGCCCGTCCTTTGGTGGCGAATAATGACCTAGTGCATCAGTTTAAGGCAGGGATAGACTTGCCTGAACGCCCTTGTACTTACTGCAACAAATGTTTACTTAACGCCTTAGAAAATCCCCTGGGTTGTTATGAGTTAAGTCGCTATAATAATTCCGATGAAATGATTGCAGAAATTATGACCGTGTTTGACCCTGCACCTTTTTAGTAGAGACGTAAGTAGGTGGACACAATTAAAGCTAGCGGTGGAGATTAGGGAACTCTTAACTGGGAACAGGGAACGGGGAACAGTAAGGCTTTGAGACTTGTTTACATAACTTAATCTAGTTAAGTTTATTTCCACCAACCTACTTAGCATGCTACGTCTCTACAGCTAGCGAAATTACTAATCACAAATTACCAATGAACAATTATGGACAACTCAACGCCATTGAAGTCAACGGGGAAGACGTTTAAGAAACTAGGGATTGTGATTGCGGGGGTTATCCTTGTCGCCATTATTGGTTTAATTTCTCCCCTAGTCTTAAATAATCCTGTGGATTATGCCGATATTAATGACCACTTTAAATATGGGTCAATTGGTAGTGAACCGGAAAATGGAGTACCTTACTGGATTTGGAAAGTTCTACCCGCCGTATTTCCTGACAAATTACCCGGTGAAGGGTATCAGTCGTTGGGCTTTCTTTACGAACCCGGAAAAGACCGCCCCATTGGGTTTTCTCAGCGTCGCGTCTTGATTGACCGCGTTGGCTTAAATTGTGCGATTTGTCATGTGGGTTCACTGCGGGATACGCCTGAGAGTGAACCTCAAATTATCCCCACGATGCCCTCAAATACGGTGAATCTACAAAGGTATATTCAGTTTCTGGGCAAAACGGCTTTGGATGAACGATTCACTCCTAACCGAATCTTAGCTGAAATTGACGCCCAAGGGGGAAAGTTTAATCCGATTCAGAAGCTGATTTATCGCTATCTGGTTATTCCCCAAACTCGCGATGCGTTGATTACTCAAGCAAGTCAACTGGCTTTTTTAAATGAACAACCCGATTGGGGTCCAGGACGAGTGGATACGTTTAATCCTTATAAATCAATTCAATTTAGCTTCCCGATGGATGAGTTGGAAGAAGATGAAAAAATTGGCACGGTGGATTTACCCTCTATCTGGAATCAAAAACCCCGTGAAGGATTACAACTGCATTGGGATGGGGATAATAAATCGGTTCATGAACGTAATTTAAGTGCGGCGTTGGGTGCAGGAGTGACACCAGTTACGGCGGATTTGGAACGAATTAAACGGATTGAGGATTGGTTGTGGGAACTTCCTCCCCCGGCTTATCCGTACCCGATTAATCAGGAATTAGCGGCTAAGGGTCAGCCCATTTATCAAAATAATTGTGCCAGTTGTCACGCCTTTGGCGGGGCGAAGGTGGGTAAAGTGACGCCGATTGGGGAAATTGGTACTGACCCGCATCGGTTGGATTCTTATACCTACGAGTTACTGTCTAATCAAAATACCCTGTTTGTCGGGACGCCGGAACGGTTCAAGAATTTCCGTAAGACTAATGGTTATGCCAACATGCCATTAGATGGAATCTGGTTGCGATCGCCTTATTTGCACAATGGGTCTGTACCGACCCTACGAGACTTGTTAGAGGCTCCAGACAACCGTCCTCAAGTATTCTATCGCGGGTATGATGTGTTTGATCAAGAAAATGTCGGTTTTATCTCAACCATTGCCCAGGAGAAGGGGACGCCGTATTTTAAGTTTGACACGACTGTACCTGGCAATAGTAACAGGGGTCATCTGTATGGCACTAATCTTTCGTCGGAGGATAAAGCCGCATTGGTTGAGTATCTGAAGACACTTTAAGTTGTTTAAGTTTTTTATAATCAGGAGTAAACATCATGAATCCTTATGCCAAATGGTTTGGTCGCGTGGTCTGGTTAGGTATTGTGGTGAATATGTTTTTTGTAATTCCCCTCTGCTTTTTTCCAGAGGTTCTGCTTTCGCTATTAAAGATGCAAATACCCGTGCCAATTATTTGGGTACGGGCGGCTGGACTCTTACTACTGGAACTCAGTATTTTGTATATTCCGGGGGCAATTGATCCTTATCGCTACAAAGCAACCGCTTGGATGTCAGTAGTCGTCACACGCGGCGCGGGCGCTACCTTTTTCCTGAGTGCTGTTTTGTTTTTTGGGCAAGCGTTAGGATTTCTGACAATTGCTTTAGTTGATGCATTTTTCGTGATTGTCCAAGGAACTCTGTTATTCTTAGCGATGAAGACTCAACAACCTGAAATGTCGGAAACCGTTCAAGAGTTTTCCTAAATCGGTCATTTTTGCAGAAGTTGAATGGATAGGGGCGACCGGCTGGCATTCCTGAACAATTGGAGTTCACTCAATTATAGCTGTCGCCATAATCAACAAATAAAGGAACAATCTTATGGAAAGTACACCATCAAAAATTGGACGAACCATTACCGCGATCGCAATCATTCTAATATTGCTGATTGGTAGTGTGGGATATCTGGCATGGTATAACCTTTTTCGCGAAGTAGATACCTATTACGAATCAGTTGAGGATCATTTTAAATACGGATCAATTGGCAGCGAAAATGCCGAAGGTGTTCCCTATTGGATTTGGTTAGTATTACCTCGAGTTTTTCCCGATAAACTCCCCAAACCCGGTGGCTATACCTCTCTCGGCATTACCTGGGAAGAAGGACAAGAATTACCTGTTGGCTTTTCCAAAAAAATTATCGGCTTTCCTCGCCAAGGGATAACCTGTGCGCTTTGTCATAGTGCCACCTATCGCCAAACCCCCAAAGATAAACCAACGATTGTTCCCGGTGGACCCTCAAATAAATTTAATCTGCAAGGGTATATTCGCTTTCTCGGTGACTGTGCCACTGATCCTCGATTTAATGCCGACTATATCTTAGATGAAATTAGCTATAATTATGACCTGTCTTTGTTTGACAAATTACTCTATCGGTTTATTATTATTCCCCGCACCCGGAAAGAATTATTAGAACTTAAAGAAACCTTTACCTGGATGGAAGAACGACCCGACCAAGGACCCGGACGTATTGCCCCCTTTAATCCGGTGAAGTTTCGAGTTTTGGGGTTGCCTGTCGATGATACAATTGGCAACTCGGATATGATGTCAATTTGGAATCAAAATCAACATGAAGGATTTGCCTTACATTGGGATGGGTTAGAAACATCACTCACAGAAACGGTGAATACGGGAGCCATTGGTGATGGGGCGACGAAGGAGTCAATTAATATTCAGGGATTAAAGCGAGTGGAGGATTATATTCGCCAATTACCGCCACCAAAGTATCCGTACACCATTGACCAAGGTTTAGCCGCAAAAGGGAGTCAAATTTTTGAGAGTAACTGCGCCACTTGTCATGCTTATGGTGGCGAACGCACCGGAACCGTTATTCCCATTGATGAGATTGGCACAGACCGCTATCGTTTAGATATGTGGACGCAAGCAGCGGCTGATGCGTATAATGAGTTTGCTGAGGGGTATGATTGGGATTTTGATCAGCTTCGCAAAACGAATGGATATGTGGCGGTAGCGTTGGATGGGTTGTGGTTAAGAGCGCCCTATTTGCATAATGGTTCTGTCCCGTATTTAACGGATTTATTGACAGTGCCAGAGAAGCGGACGAACGTGTTTTACCGAGGATATGATGTGTATAATCCGGAAAAAGTGGGCTTTGTTGCTGAAGGCGTAGCGGCGGAGAAAGAGGGATTTCGATACGATACGAGAGTGACAGCAAATAGTAATCAAGGTCATGTTTATGGCACCGAGTTGGCGGCTGAGGATAAGTTGGCGTTGATTGAATATTTGAAAACGCTTTAATGTTGTCATTTGTACTTTGTCAACACATCCCTTAAAAAATGGTAAGATTTTGGCATAAGGGTAAAGCCGACCAACCTGCACTCCTGTATTCTTGATGAAGGGGTAATTATAAATCCCATGACTGACTCAGAGAAACAACCACTAACGCTGCAAAAAATCATTGACAGCCTAGACAAGTTAAAGATTGATGAACTGCGAACGCTGCAAAAGGCGACAAATGAGCGGATTCAACGTCACGTTGATGCTTTAGGGAAGCCATTACTAAGTGACTTAGTAGCGGGATTGGAATGGACTGAAGAGTATAAAGATAATCCACCCATCTCCGAGGAACGACTCCAGGAAATCAAAGATGGGGCGAGACCGACTGATACGGAATTAGAGTATATTGCTGAAGCATTGGAAATGGATACTGAGGAACTTTTGCAGATGCTGCGTTTTCGCCAAATTTGAAAGTTCGTAGTTGCGCTTTAGCGCCATAAAGGTTGAACTATTGACGACAAACACTTAATCTAGCACTAAGCTAAGCCTGGAACTAAAGTTCCGCGTCAAAGCTAAAACCCGTTAAAACTGGTTCCCGGGTGTATCTCTACTATTTCCTTGTTGCATAGACACAATATTCAAACAGTTATTTCTTGCTATTTTTATCAGGATTCAGGCTAAGTATTCAACCAAACATGATATTATTTTTTGATAGCGCTAACATTCCTTGAATGGTAGACAAGGGAACCTGATAAAAATACTGACGCAAAAATTGTTCTTCTTCCACAGCCGATAAAAAGCGTTGAATCTTTTCCTTTGTGGTTGGATCGATCGCCTCCCCATCCCACTCCCCCATCGACCCACTGATTTGGATTGACCCGCCTTGGTGGGTTACCTGAAACCCTAACCCGGAAAGGGCGGTGAGTCCCCGATGTAACGTGCGATCGCTTAATTCTAACTTGTCTTGTAATTGCCCTAGGGTAGCGGATTTCCCGGTGCGACTGAGGAATTTAGCTAGTCCGACTAATGTCTCCCAAACCTGGCGGGAGGAGAGTTGAGGCGGTGGCGGATAGGCGATCGCCAATTGTCGTTCGCTTTGCATCGCCCGTCTAAACCAGAGTTGCAATTCATCCCAACTGATGGGACAGTCGCGAACAGTTAACGGATCAATGGGTTCAGGTGTGGGCGTTTCCCCTGGTTCGCCAACTAAGACGGGTGGCGTCAACGGATTGGACATCGACAGCAGGTTCTCGCGATCCTCCTGCATCCCATCACGCCAATCTAAAATCCAATCCAGTTGACTGGGAAGATTAAACGAGGACACCGTATCCCCCGATTGAACGGCGACTAAGCGCACTTCGGGACGTTTTTTGAAGTTATTATAGTCCAGTTCCACAATCGCATTACATCGACCTTTGGGAACTTCATCGCGATAATGTCCCCACCAGATACCAGGAAATCCCACACTGGTGGAATCATCCCAGATTTCTAATTCGGTTTTAATATATTGCACTTTTTTCCCTTTCAAATCCTGGGTATTACGATTCCAAACCGATTCAAACCAACAGTTTTCAATCAGCAGTTTGGGAACCGGATTCCCCATTCCACAAGGTTCTAAAAGTTTCAGTTCCTGGAATAACGGTTTTCCCAAAGCCGCAACCGTGACGACAATATCAGCGGTAACGACTGGGGCTAATAAGGTATCTTGGACGGCGAGTTGTTGGCGTAACTTTTGATTAATCCCTTCGCTAAATAAGGGAATATTTTCTACAGGCAAACTTAACCCAGCAGCAAAGGGATGTCCACCGAATCGGTGTAATAGATGTGCTTGGGATTGGACTAATTCATACAAATCAATTCCATTCACCGAACGGGCAGACCCTCTGGCGATCGGTAAAGTGGTGAGTTCTGACCCTTCGCTACCCTCGTAGGGAACCTGGTTTTGAGGGTGTAGGGGCGGGTTTAGGGAATTTCGTGGCGCTATTGGTGATAACCTTTGTTCAAAACCCGCCCTAACGGAGTGTTGAGTGAACTCTTCTTTCTCCATTGTCTCCTCTGCACCTTCGTCGCCCCACTTTTCACCTGTACTTAATAAAACCGTCGGGCGTCCATATTCTTGGGCAATTTGACCCGCAACTAAGCCTAAAACTCCCGCTGACCATTGGGGATCATCTAGAACAATAACACAGGTGGTTGAAAGGTCAAGTTGTGCCAGTTTCCGTTTAACCTGTTCCGTAATATCTTTCTGTAAGGATTTACGGCGACTATTAGCTAATTCGGTTTCTAACGCTAAGGTTTGAGTATAGGCTTCATCGCGACGGGTTAATAATTCCACACAAAAAGACGCATCCCCCTGAATCCGACTCACGGCATTAATTCTTGGACCTAAACCAAAGGAAATATCCGTCGGGCGATCGCCACTGCGTTGACACAGTTCTAAAAGTTTGGCGACACCGGGGCGGGTGCGGGTTTTTAATTGTTGCTGTAGCGTTTGAATTCCCCGTTGGGCTAAATAGCGACAATCACCACTCAGTTGCACTAAATCGGCAATTAAACCAATGGCTACTAAGTCTAATAAGTCCTCTAACGGTTGTTGAGGACTATCCGGTAATGTTTGATAAAGTGCCTCGACTAACTTATAGGCTACCGCCACACCAGAGAGATGAAACAGGGAATGAGTTTCGGCAAAATAGCGAGGATTAATAATCGAAACAACGTTAGGACGATCCTCGGGTAAGGTATGATGATCGGTAATAATGATATCTATGCCTAACTGAGAAGCATACTCAATTTCACTGAGATTTGTGCTACCCGTATCGCAGGTGACAATCAGTTGCGTTCCCGATTCTGCCAGTTGAGCAATTCCCGGACAATTCAACCCGTGAGATTCTGTGATACGATTGGGAATATAATAGCTGAGTTGTTGATTCTGCGGTAAAAACTGCCCCAATCCGTCCCATAAAACACTGGTTGCGGTAATCCCATCGGCGTCAAAGTCTCCCCAAATTGTCACCTTTTCCCGGTTATCCCGCGCTTGCTGCAATCGTTGCACCGCCCGTTTCATTTCCTGACCAAATTCAAAGGGACTCGCGGGTTGATATAAATCGGGATTAATAAATCCAGCTAATTGGTTTAACTGGCGAATTCCGCGTTGCCATAATAATTGGGCGGCGTAATATCCTTCTGATGCAGGGGCGTAGGATTTAACGGCATCTAGGAACCATTGGGGAACATCGGGAGAGGGTTGAACGTGCCATTGGGGTTGAGGCATAAGTCGGAGGGGAGGAGAATTAGGGAAAACGATTGACGGTTCGACGAAACGCCTGTATGAAAATCTTAACCTGTTTTAAGGCGGTAGGGACAATCAAAGTTTGTCATTTGTCATTTGTCATTCGTCATTTGTCCTTTGTCAGCTAAACCGTAGGGTGCGTTAGCGAAGCGTAACGCACCTTGAATCAATAGCTACCGACAAAAACACCAACTGACAGGATAACTTGTCGGTTCATTCCCCCAGGTTAACTCAAACCCCAAACCCTTTAACCTGCCCATAAACACAGGTATAAGTCACAGCGTCACTCAAGTTCCAAACCTTCATCATCAGAAGTGTCAGTATCATTACCCGACTTGCGTTCCTGAAGCTGCAATAGAATTTCTGCGTGAACATCGCGGGTGATGGGATAAAAATATGCCAGAATTAAGCCACAGATTAAGAACACGGTAGGCAATGGACCAACCACTAACCGAATCGCCAGCAACGCTGAAGCCGGTTGTTCGGGTATCGGTTGACCCGGTTCACTACTCAAAAACCCCGCAAAATCCAGCGCTTGTCCCACGAGAAACAACCCCAACGCTAATCCCATTTTTTGCAGGAGTACCATAAACGAATAGAATATTCCCTCGCGCCGTTGACCCGTATTTAGTTCATCTAATTCAATCACATCGGGTAACATTGACCAAGGGACAAGATAGGCAATGGCAATGCCAAACCCTGCCATGACAAAGAGGAGATACATTAAACCAACCTGATCCCGTGGTAAAAAGAATAATCCGCCTTGGGCGACAATCCAGGCACTCATTCCCATAAAATAAACTGCCCGTTTACCGACGCGCTGACTCACCCAGTTCCAGACAAAAAGCATCACTAAGGCTACACATTGAACCACTAAGGCGGCGGTAAAATAGGACTCTTGACCCATCCAGTTAACCAAATAATAGGGAATAATCGCCGCTGTTAACTGAAAGGCTAACCAGGAAAACAGATAAATCCCAATAACATACAGAAACGGACGATTGCTAAAGGCAATTTTTAGCTGGTCTAAAAAAGGGATTTCCGTTTCATTACTCTCCTCCACCGTTTGCTGCGATCGCCGTTCCCCCGCCGCCGTTGGATCTGTGGTTCCCCACACACACCAATAGGCGGGTAGAACAGACAGAAGTGTACAGATGAGTCCTAAGACTAGATATTGTGTTTGATCATTGGGAATAACTTGAAAGATAAATTGACCCAAGGCTAGGGATAGAATACTCCCACCAATGGAGAAAGCAAAGCGAAAACTATTCAAGCTGGTGCGTTCGTTGTAATCTTGAGTCAGTTCTGGCGTTAATGCGGTATAGGGCAAATTGACACCTGTAAACGCCATGTTGAATAAAATACTGATAATCACGTAATACCAGAACAGCGCCCATTGATTGATTGGGGGAACAACCCATTGCAGGAAAAAGAACACACCAAACGGAATACCGGATAGGATCATCCAGGTATGGCGTCGTCCCCAACGAAAGCGAGTGCGATCGCTCAATACTCCGACAATGGGATCATTAATCGCATCCCAGATTTTGCCGATTAATAGCACGGTACTGGCTAACCCTGGACTTAATCCAGCCACATTGGTGAGGAAAATTAGAAAGGAGAACGCCAACAGGGTAGCTGTAATCCCCGCCCCCATATCACCCGCGCCGTAAGCCAATTTCGTGGCAAGATTAAGTTTTTCAGGTGGGGCTGGTGTTGGTGGAACTGAAGACTCTGATGGAGCGGGATTACTCATTGCTGTTTTTTCTTGCTTAAACACGTAAATTTAACACAACTTATTCAGTTTGACGAATCATGAGTATTTTTCACTAACGTATTCCTCCATGTCATGGACGTACCAGTTACCCTATTTGTTCTACTGATCCAACGGTTTCAGGAGAGGACACCCGATCAAAGTGAGTGGGCGACAGGTGTTAATTGATGCAGGCGGATCACCTCTACAAGTGTCTTTCAGGTGTTTATTTTCTGGCGTCAACCCAACCTACAACCGATTCCACCATTTTAAATGCATATAAAAAACCTCAGCGCCTTTGCAGAACCGATGTTCTTGTTGTCGCTGAGGATTAACTGAAGGATGCGTTTGATATATTTATCAATACATAAATAATTTTAGGCGATCAGGAAATGTTGCCAATGTTGCCATTTCTTATTGATTCACGCCTCACCGTTTCCTATTTCTTTATAATTCATAATATTTTCCTGATAGCTTGCTTAAGTCTTGTATTACTACTTTTCAGAACGGTAATATCTAAACGATTAGCCGATTCAGCCTGAAGCAAAGCATTCATCGCGTTGTAATACAAATCGGTATCGTAAGCCATTAAGATTAAATCAACTCCAGCGTTAATGGCTTTTACCGTAGCCGCCTCTAACCCATCTTGACTGCTATAAACCGCATGCATACTAAAATCATCTGTAATCAGAATGCCATTATGCTGCCATTTGTCTCGAATAATGTCTGTAACAACTTGTTGAGAAAACGAGACAGGATGGTCAGGATCAACGGCAATTAATTGAGCGTGTCCCAACATGGTAAAGGCGTTTGTTTTGCTCATGACTTCCCGAAATGGCACCCAGTCTGCTTGGGTTAATTCTGCTACCGATGTTTTCAATTGAGCATCCTCAAGGTGGGTATCCGTATCCACTCGTCCCAATCCAGGGAAATGTTTAATGGTACAGGTTACACCATAGTCAGCTAAGGTTTGGCAATACCATAATGCCACCTTAGCCACAATATCTTTATCGGCGGATATGGCTCTCAGATAAATTTTAGAATACTTATCTTCAGAACTGATAACTCCATAATTTAAATCCACGACTGGGGCAAAGTTTAAATTAATACCAATCTCCGACAATTCTTGACCCTGAATACTAGCATAGCGGATAACATCTTCTTTGGCGCTATCGATATCTTTTTCGTCTTTAATAATTGATGATAAGGGGGGTAATCGAGTTAAAGGCGGAGATAATCGCGAGACAATACCGCCTTCTTGATCCGTGACTATCCACAAGGGTGATAACCCCTGATTGGCGCGAATAGTCTGTAACGATTGGATTTCTTGCTGGATTTCGTCTGGGGTTTTATTCTGAATATTCCGTCGAGTGATAAAGACACCCGCGATCGCACCCTTTTCGACCAGCATTTTCACCTCCTCAAGATTGCGATAACCCACGATAAAATGCTGACCCATAGTTTCCAGTTGGCTGGCTTCTCGATTGAGAATTGCTTGTTTAGTCAACTGGAACTTAACTTCCGTCGTCACCGCCAAAGAAAAACTGAACGACGCGATCGCTAAAATCAAAACGCTGAGAATAACTTGTCTTTGGCTTGAATTTCTCGCCCAGCCTGCAATTTCCGAAACGATTAGTCCCAAACTAATGATAAAGACTAAACCAAATGCCCCACCTCTTAAACTTGCCAACCATGGCGTTCTAAAATAAACAGCCGGAAACACTAAACTGACAGCCAAAGCCAGTTTAACGAGTTTCATTAAAAATTTAATCCACACAGTAATTGCTCATAATTAAAGGAACAGAACATAGTAAAGTAAGTAGTTGTACTTTCATTAAATTTAACGGTTGATATTAGGCAACAGGCAACAGTAATAGTTTGAATTTTCTTAATATTTCTTATGTATAGGGTACAGAATTTATCTCCAGGTACTTATATCGTTTCCACTTGTTTCAAATGTTAAATTTTTTCCTCAAACTCCCTCTGCGAACCTCTGCGCTAACCTCTGCGTCCCTCTGCGTTAAAAACGGACTTAATCTGTAGTAGGCGATGGGAAGCTTTTTAGCGCTAAAGCGCAACTACGAACCTCTATCATACGTCATACTTACCCGGAGACTCGGCGGCTCTCGGCGACTGAGAGGGCTTCACTTCGTAAGGTTGAGAGGGTAAAATTTCCAACTGTCGATGCTTCGGCGTTTCCACTTCCTTGGGTTTAGGTTTGGGTTTAGCTTTGGCTTTTCCACTGGCACCGCGTCGCCGTTGCGATGTTCCTTCTTCACTGGTATTTTCCGCAACAACTTCATACAAGATTGCCAACTTATTCTGCTCACTTCCCTTGCGTAAAACTCGCCCTAATCGCTGCACATATTCCCGTTCTGAACCCGTCCCCGATAAAATAATCGCGACTCGTGCATCGGGAACATCAACCCCTTCATTTAAAACATGGGACGCCACCAAGATTTTGTACTCTCCCTCGCGAAATCGTTGCAGAATTTCATGGCGTTCTTTAACCGGAGTTTGGTGAGTCAGCGCGGGAATCAGCAATTCTTGAGAAATCCGATACACGGTGGCATTATCATTCGTGAATACCAAGATCCGTTCCGGATAATGTTTCGCGACTAAATCGGCTAATACTCGTAATTTTCCTTCTGTTCCTAAAGCAATTTCCTTAGATTCTCGATGGGCTAACATAGCGCGACGCCCTTGTTGAGAACCCGCACTGGCTTGCACAAAGCGTTGCCATCCGTTAATACTACCGAGGTAAATATTTGACTCTCTTAAAAAATCATTCCGCCGTTTCAAACAAGCATCGTAGCGATCGCGCTCTTGGTGTGATAGTTTAACTTTAATCTGCACCACCTTATGGTCAGCCAAGGCTAACCCAGCCAAGTCATCCGGGCTTTTACGATAGACCTGTTGACCGATTAAACCATCTAAGTCATTATGACGCCCATCGGTACGCTCCGGGGTAGCCGTAAGTCCGAGTCGGTAAGGTGCGATCGCGTATTCAGCAATTGTCCGATAAAAGTCGGTGGGTAGGTGGTGACATTCGTCAAAGATTAACAACCCGTATTGATTTCCCAGGGATTCGGCGTGAATGGTGGCGCTATCGTAAGTAGCGATTAGGATTGGCGTGCGATCGCGCGAACCTCCCCCAAGTAATCCTACCTCCACATCCGGAAACGCAGCTTCTAACTGGGCGTACCATTGATGCATTAAATCCAAGGTGGGTACAACAATTAACGTACTGCGAGGCGTCGATTGCATCGCCAGTTGAGCCAGATAGGTTTTTCCGGCGGCGGTAGGTAATACCACCACCCCGCGACGCCCTGCTAATTTCCAGGCTAATAAGGCTTCCTGTTGATGGGGATAGGGTTCCATCTCAAAGCTGGAAACCAACTCCAAAGGAATAAATTCCTTCGCATTATCAATAAAATCAACCTCAGAAGCTTGCAGCACTTCCACCAGGGGACGATAGTGCATCCCTGGAATCCGAAACTTTTCCACCCGATCATCCCACGTCGCATAATCCACCCACGCCTTACCCCGTGGGGGTGGATGGAGGAGTAGAGTTCCCCGGTCAAACGTTAATTTTGGGGTACGCGCCATTCGTTTGTTCTGTATTAAGTCCCCTCAGTTATTGTATAGTGCCAGAGTCGAGGGCGCGATCGCACGGCTATCTGCATACTGTTCCAGGCGTAACCAGCTACATTTGTAACCCGCTTTCCCGATCAACTCATCAGTCTGTATTTCTACAAATTTAGGCATCGTGATTTTCTTTATCCTTGATTTCTCAGGAAAAATTCAGATAAAACTAATACAACAATCATTTTTATCGACGGATAAAGGCTTAAGCTAATAATTGAGATAAGCAAACTCAACCCTAAACTGAGTCACATACACTCCTCAGACTGTAGGGATAAAGAGATAAGGTAGAGACGACAGACTATGATCGTCTCCCTTATCTCTACCTATTTCATCGTCTCAGCTAAAATTCTCGGTTCTTCCGCAGTTGGTTGGCTCAACCTTAGTCAGTGATGAAGCGGCTGTTCTAGTAATTGCCCGTCGTGGGATGAGGCTAGGGGAAAAATTAGAGGAAATGGATGATCATGGGCAAAAGAGCGACAGTGGGGGTTAGAATGATTGAGGTTGTGCGATCGCGTCAAGTAAACTTTCTCTATGCATGCCCTTTCAGTTCCAACGTGGATCATTCACGTCTCTAGCGTTATCGAATGGATTGCCGCTATCTGGTTAATCTGGAGTTATGGTGACATTACAGGCAATCGTTACTGGTGGGCATTATCTTGTGCCATGTTTCCTGCCTTAGTCGGTGCGATGTGTGCTTGTACCTGGCACTTTTTTGACAATCCTGAATCGTTAGATTGGTTGGTTACCCTGCAAGCCTCGATGACGGTATTAGGAAATGTTACCCTTTGTACCGCCGCTTGGTGGATTTGGCGCTGTTCACGAAAATCTGATCAGCCTGATAGCAGCGAACCGGAAAAATCTAAAACGCCTGTTGATGTTGTTTAGCTAAACTACCCGTTTAGTGATACGATAGATGACTTTATTTTTTGCAAAATCAATCCGATTCGGTGACAACCTAATAAGGGCGCACGTCTATGCGCCCCTACGTTAATCGATAATGTGATGATTTCCAAAGATACTTTATTTGCGGTTTCCTTATTCCCTTACCTGGGTTTTTTGTGGTTTATCACTCGTTCTGGACAAACCCCAAGGTTAGCACTGATTGGATTTTATGTGCTGTTGGTGTTTGTGGGAGTGACGATTCCAGCGGGAATTTATGCCAAGGTTGCGTTTGGGGAACAATTAGCCAATGTGGATTGGTTACATGGGAGTGCTGAATTTTTTCTTACCCTATCTAATATTTTGGTCGTTTTAGGGTTTCGCCAAGCGATTATTCAAAAACGTTCGTCGTCTTAACCTAATTGTTCCCTACCCGACACCCGACACCCGACACCCGACACCCCACACCCTACACCGCTTGTCGGGGATAGCGCTGCATTAATGATCTCACCTCTCCAGCATGATAGGAACTGCGGGTGAGGGGAGAGGAGACGACTTGTAAAAAGCCGATAGATTCGCCAAACTCTCGCCAAGTATCAAATTGTTCTGGAGTGATAAAGTCAGTCACGCCTAAGTGCTTTTGAGTAGGTTGAAGATATTGCCCAATGGTGAGAATATCACAATTGACGGCTCGCATATCCTGCATCACTTGGCGCACTTCGGCATCTGTTTCACCTAATCCCACCATGATGCCAGATTTGGTGTAAATCCAGGGGGCGAGTTCATGGGTACGTTGAAGAAGTTCCAGCGATCGCGGATAATCTCCTTGAGGACGTACTCGTCGATAGAGTCGGGGGATGGTTTCAGTGTTGTGGTTGAGGACTTCAGGTTTGGCTTGCAAAATGGTCGCTAGGGCATCCCAATTCCCACACAAATCGGGAATTAATACCTCGATGGTGGTTTGAGGCGAGATAGCACGAATGGCTTCAATGCACTTGACAAACTGAGAAGCACCCCCATCAGGTAAATCATCCCGATTAACCGAAGTAATCACCACATGCTGAAGTTTCAGTCGCCCTACCGCTTCCGCTAATCGGGTGGGTTCTGTGGGATCAAGAGGTTTAGGTTTCTTCTCGAAATCAATATCACAATAGGGACAGGCACGGGTACAAGCCGGTCCCATAATTAAAAAGGTAGCAGTGCCAGCATTGAAGCACTCGCCGATATTGGGACAAGAGGCTTCCTCACAGACAGTATTGAGTGCCAAATCCCGTAAGATATCCTTAACGTTGCCCACACGCTGCCATTGCGGTGCTTTGACTCTTAACCATTCAGGTTTAACGACCACTCCTGAACATGCTCCCACGAAAGTACCAGTGTTAATCCTAGCAAGTCTGTGGTAGGATGGATGAGATATTACGGGATGTAGCGCAGCTTGGTAGCGCACCTCGTTCGGGACGAGGGAGTCGCAGGTTCAAATCCTGTCATCCCGATTTATGTTTCTTGTTAAAGTGGGGTTGGGCGTCGCCTCACTAGAAAACGCGAATCTGCTTTTGGAATGGTAAGGCATTATACCGCAAGTGGACAAAATACAAGATATCGGTAAAACGAAGGGCGGGTTTTGTTGAGAGGTTATCGGTAGATACCAAATTTAAACGGCTAAACCCGCCCCTACATAGGATTACGCCAGCAAAGGCTTCAGGGCTGCTGCGACTCTTGCGACTGATCTGATCCAACCGCCATCAAATGCTGGCGCACTAGATATTCCAACTGGTAAAGATACGCCGCCGTAACCAACCGATACAGCGTGGGTAAGGTGAATAAATCCCTCAGTTCATCCCACCACGCCAACGTATCATAGAAGGAATTCATCTGAGGTAGGAAGATAATCTGAATCATTTGACTCACGACAAATGCCAATGTAATCGCCATCCAACCATAGAAACCTTCCCACCAACTCATTAGCGTGGGAACAATTCCTGTCACTTCATCCATACCGGGCGATCGCGTGTTGGGGAAAAATCGGTCAAGAACGATGTGCAGCCAGTGATGAGTAACGGCGATAATTACGATTGGTGAGAGTAAGGTAACAAAATATAACAAGAATCGCCACTTCGGGGCAATCACCATCAGGGAATCACCCAGTTGTAAGATGGATAGGATAATTCGGATAATCACCGAAATGCCCCGAAATAGCAGAATTAAGAGAACCGCACTTAGCCATGCGGTGGGGTAAGGAATAAAAGATGGAATATTTCTCATGCTTGTCTTATTTTATTCGTCTTAACGGTTGAGATTAGGGAACTCTTACAGCGTATTGCAAGTTCGTGAGTACAGTATTGTTCCCCTTCTCCGTTGATGGGAGAAGGGGTTAGGGGATGAGGGTGAAACCCTTTCCACTGCGAACCGAAAGAATCCAAAAGCTTGCTAATAGTGATTTTCATTATCCCGGTTTCCTCGAAGGTTGTGAACGGTATTTCATACCTCAACTCGCACCAACCAACAAATGCTGATACGCCGCCTCAATTTTCTCCACTTGTGATGATACATCGGTCTCTAATTTCTTCAACCGCTCTAATTCTGTGCCATTGTTAATCTCATGGGACTCTTTTTGGGCGATTAAATTATCCAACTCTGACTTGCGAGCATTAATATCATCATTTATCCGTTCCGTCACTTCTCGCTCATACACATCAAAGCATTCTTTCACCGCATCGTGAATCGGTTGCCATTGTTCTCGTGCGACTTGGGGTAAGTATTTAACTAACTCTTTTTTCGCCGCCTTAACTAACTCCTTCCGCGCTTGATCTGCTTGTACAACGCCAACACCTAACCCCAGTAACGCCAATCCCACAGGTCCTAAAACAACGCCTGAAACGGCTGTAATCATCGCCCCAACCCCCATCACGGTAATAAAATTCAGGGCGATATTTTTCCAATCAAATCCCGCCCCCGCCATGGCTACCCCAGCAATATTTCCCCTGGCTAATGAAAAGAGTCCCGCCGCCCATTTTGCCCAAGCGGGAGCGTTATCATCGGCGGTTGTTCCAATCACCGGAGATATCCGTTGTCCGGTTAACTTCTCCGTAATTTTATCCGTCACCTTGGTATAAGATGCGCCGTAACTTGCAGCACTTTTCGATAACTGCAAAAACGCACCATCCATCTCTTTTTCAGCAATCAAACTCCAGGCTGATAATTTATCATTCACATAGCGTTCAAATGCCTCTTGCAGTCCCGCTTCAAAGGCTTCCCGCCTCCCTCTGCTCAAAAAATCCATAAATCGCAAATCCGGCTGATACTGCATGAAATCAGCTTCAAAGGTATTCCCCAAATTTAAAACATAATCGCGGAAGGAATCAGCCACCGCCTTTGCCTTACTATCCCGTACCGATTTAATTTCATCTTGGAACTGCTGACAGATGTGATTGAGTTTATTGAATTCGGGTTCGACAGAATTAATCCGTTCTTTTAACTCCTGAACATCCTGTTCGAGTAACGGAATCCGCCGTTCAATCGCTTCCCGCACATGACTATACCCTTGACGCGCCAAGGTTCTGGCTTGGCGAAATTCAGCCACGGCTCGTTCGTTAGTTAAAAATGTACTTAATGCACCCAAAAACTCCGGAAATCCGGTTCCTTCTAGAGAGGCTTTTGGCTGCTTGACTCGTAACCGTAGTGCTTTAATCGCGGAAATCTCAAACACTCGTTCATCATAAATATCATGTCCATCAACTTGACAGTAATCGGCTAAGTTGGCTCGAAACACGCGCCGCAGTCTGTCTTCTGATTCTTCTAGTTCTTCCGTATCATCCGGATCAATTAAACTTTCGCGAATCTGATCCCAAGCGTTAATTAAAAAGAAAACTGATAATCCCCGATCCTTAATATAATTCTCTAAATAACGACGTTCCGCCAAGGTACAAGGCTGAGTTGCCCGCAGTACGAATAAAATCGCATGGCAGTTATTGATATATCCCAGAGATAACTCGTTCCGGGCTTCGGTATCATTGAGTCCCGGGCTATCGACAATTTCGATCCCTTTTTCGAGTAACGGTAGGGGATAGTCTACAACCGCATAATCGACATTGGGAAATGCCTGTTTCTTCTGTTGTTCCAATTGTTTGGCTTCGGCGGGGTCAATCGTGTAGCGGCGCTTAAAGCTTTTAAAATCAATATCTTCCGGGGGTGTCCCATCATTAAAATGAACGGTAACTTTTTTTTCAGTGCCATACCGCAAAACGGTTAATAAGGCGGTACAGGGATTAACATCTGAGGGGAGTAAGTTCTCACCAATTAAGGCATTCAGAAACGTACTTTTACCCCGTTTCATATCCCCCAACACCAGTAATCTGAATACACCCTGTCGTAAATTTTGACTGACTCGACTTAAATCATCAATATCCCGTTCCAACCCCAACCCACCAGAGGTATCCTTTCCCGTGGCTTCCCCTTGTGCCAGGGTTTGGGCGATTTCACCCAGACTGGTGGCGACTTGCGATCGCACGTTGGCGACTCGTTCTAAATTATTCAGGAAACTGTCTGTTTCAATTTTATAACTCATCGGTTCTTTATCCCTTAAACGGTATTCGTTCATCCCCAATTGTTCGAGAAAGGCGGGTTTAGTCAAGGTATCAGTTTTTGCCCAACCTTATCGGTAAAACCCACCCCGACACCCGATAAAATAGGTGGACAATGCCCACCCGAAATTTAACCGGGTACTAACAATAACTCCTCATACACCGATTCAACTTGGCGACATTCTGCTAACACATCAGCATCCAACTGTCTCAACCGCTTTAACTCCATTTGCCGATTAATCTCACGGGATTCTTTTTGTTTAAGCAAGTTATCTAACTCAGCTTGACGAGAGTTAATATCATCATTAATCCGTTGAATGACGTCCCGTTCATAGGTATCAAAACAGCCTTTCACCGCTTGATGAATCGGTTCTTGTTGTTCCTGACTCAATTGCGGTAAATATTTAACAAACTCTTTTTTCGTCGCTTTAATCACTTCCTGACGCGCTTGTTCAGTTTGCAGTGCGCCCACTCCTAATCCCATCAACGCCAATCCAATCGGATTCCAAAACGTCAGCCCCGTAAAAATCAATAAAAAGCTGCTAATCCCAATTACCGCCAACCAATTCACCAGGATATTTTGCCAAGTAAACCCAGCAGCGGCTAACGCCACACCCGCTACATTTCCTGATGCTAACGAAAAGAAACCCATCGCCCATTTTGCCCAAGTGGGTGACTCCTCACCTGAGTCAACCCGCACGCCTGACGGTATGGTTTGCCCAATTAACTTTTCCGTCATGGCATCAACAATCTGATTATAGGTTGCGCCATAATTGGCAGCACGTTGAGCAAGTTGGGAAAATGCTTCTTGTAAATACTCCTCCGCCGTGCGTTCCCACTCTGCCAGTTTATCCTGAATGTACTGTTCAAAAGCTTGCTGCAATGCGGCATTAAACGCTTCCCGTCTCTCTGTTTGCAAGAACTCCAGAAAGTCAATTGTCGGCTGATAACGTAAGAAATCGGATTCAAATGTTCCTTCTAAGTTCAGCACATAGGTGCGAAACGAATCCGCCACCGCTTTAACTTTGGTATCCCCCATTGTCCGAATTTCATCCCGGAATTGATCGCGAATTTGGCTTAATTGTTCAAACTCCGGTTCAACCCCCTGAATCCGTTGTTTCAATTCCTCAATATCTTGATCCAGTAAGGGAATTCGCCGTTCAATGGCTTCGTGAGTACGGCTATACACTTGACGCGCCAAGGTTCTGGCTTGGCGTAATTGTGCCACGGCGCGTTCTTGAGTTAAAAAGGTATTCAGCGCCCCTAAAAACGCCGGAAATCCGGTTCCTTCCAGGGAATCCTCTGCATCTTTCACCCGCCGCCGCAAGGCTTCCAGGGAGGAAAGCTCAAACACTCGTTCCTCATAGCGATTTTGTCCATCTTTTTGACAGTAGTCAGCCAGATAGGTTTGGAATACGGTGCGTAACCGATTTTGCGCGTCCTCAAGTTCATCAGGATCATCGGGATTAATCAAGCCTTTACCGATTTCATCCCAAGCGTTAATCAGAAAGAAAACCGTTAATCCTCGCCCTTTAATATAATTGTCTAAATAACGGCGTTCTTCCAGGGTACAAGGCTGCATCGCCCTGAATAAAAATAAGATCGCGTGACAGTTGTGGATATAGTTAAGGGATAATTCATTCCGGGCTTCGGTATCGTTAAGCCCCGGACTATCTACAATTTCAATTCCTTTTTCGAGAAGGGGTAAGGGATATTCGACAACAGCATAATCAACCTCAGGGAATGCCGAGCGTTTCTCAGCTTCAAGGTGTTTTGCTTCGGTAGGATCGATGGTATAGGTTTGCTTAAAACTGGCAAAATCTAGGGATTCTGGTGGTTTATCGTCTTTAAAATAAACCGTGACCTTTTTTTGCGTGCCGTAGCGTAACACTGTCAACAGGGCTGTACAAGGATTCACATCGGCTGGTAATAGGTTCTCGCCGATTAAGGCATTCAAAAATGTACTTTTACCCCGTTTCAAGTCTCCCAATACCAGCAGTCGAAATAAGCCCTTCTGCAAATTATCGCTAGCAATCTGGATATCTTCGCGTTCCCGTTCTAGACTTAATTTACCGGAGGTTTCCTCAGCGTCCAATTCCCCTTGATCGAGCAGTTTGGCAATTTGACTCAGATGCGTCGCCGCTTGATGGCGCACTCTCACTACTCGCTCCAAATCCCTAAGGAAGCTGGTATTATCTGCGGTATAGCTCATAATTGTTGTTGATTAACGCTATTTGGGAGATGAAGGCAGGGTTAACCTTCGCTTCGTTCGGGGACATGGTTTTGAATGATTGAGGAACTAATTTTGATTGTTGTCTCTAGGTGAGCGACAAAACCCGTTCTTTCCTCGTTAACAAAGGACAAAGGACAAAGGACAAATGACCAATCTTAAGACTTCTTGCCATCGCCTTCTAGAAACAGCTTATACCCGATAAAGCCAATGACCCCGGCAATCATGATCATCGCGATCGCGAAACTCAGCCTCACAACGACAACAGTCCCCACGACAAAGACGATGAACTTGCCGATCATCACCAGTTTCCGCTTCCACCGTTGCAGTCTACCTTCCGGTTGCTCATGCTTAACGGTTTGGTAGAGAGGCGGTTGATTAATTTCCGCTTCCAGTTCGCGTAGCCGGAGTTCTCGCTCTCGTTGAATCAAGTCGTGTTCCCGGCGCTGAAGCTCCCGGTCTTTATTATTGGGAGAAGTCATCTCAGTTCATCCTCGTCTGGGATTTAATCACGATAGGTTATAAAAAGGGTAAAAGTAACTTAGCCTCTGCACCTGCTAGATCCCGTTAAAAAACTTTAGGGCAAACTCCCTACACCATCTCCCCCATCTCCCCCAGCACTATTCCTGTTGAGTTGGCTGATGTTCAGCATCAACCAGAGTTTCTTTGGATTGATCGAGCAATCCCTTACCAGAAGACGTGCGCTTTTTGGCATTCGTTGACGATTCTACATAAGTGATATCCTCATGAAGACGAATCTGAATTTTTGGTCCTGAACTCGCCAAGCGAATAATCATTCCATCAACAACCGAGACTTGGGTAATGCGTTTCCCATCAATATAGGTTCCGTTAGCACCTAAGCTGATAATTCGCCAACCTGAACCATTCCGTCGCAGTTCTACATGGTGACGTGAAACGACGGCGCTGTATAAAATGACATCATTATCCGTAGACCGCCCAATCCGAATCACAGATTCCGACTTAAACGGCCAACTTTGAACAGGGACAGACTGGAGAGGATGCAGCAGGGTCAGAGTAATCACCGGTGTTACATCATTCAAAGACGAGAGTCCTTACGACTGAATACTTCTAGAGATTTCCATGAGTCTAGGAACTGGATTCGGGCAAGAGCGATTTTCTGCCGAAACAGGTTTTACTCTTGATTACAGGATAAAGGAATGCTCGGCAAGTAGTTTACCAATAAAGACTGTCATAATCACACCTTTTCTGGCAGAAGGCAGCAGGCTCCCAGGCAGAGGGCAGACGGTTTATCAGTGGTACGTGGTCGTTTCAGCCGTCCCAGACAGTCCTGACCTTTATCGCCAAAGCTATAATTTCAGGCTACCACGGGTTGACATCTTCCCTCAGCTTGGGTGAAAAGGCAAGGGACTTAGGATACTTGGAACAAGAACGTTACCATATCTCCTTTGCCGAGGCTAATGCGATCGCCGGTTCGTAAGCGATGGCGATCGCCACTCGGTAACGGGGTATGGTTGACATAGGTCCCATTGGCGCTACCGACATCTTCCAGATAATAGGTATCTCCCTCAACCCGAATATCCGCATGGACTCGCGACACAATCTCGGAATTCGGAAAACCGGATACATCAACATCCGGGGGAATCTGGTCATTCGGTTTACCAATATGGATCACCCGGATATGGGAGGGGAGTTCAATTTTGGTCTGGGTTTGCAGATGCAGCAGATAAACCGATTGCACTTGCAACTGCGTTTTGGCACTACCCGATTTGGGTGTGGCTACAGGGGGCGGCGGCGCGGCGGTTTCCTCCGGCGGTGGGGCGATCTTTTCTGCTGCTTCTGTTGTCGTTCCCGATTGACCAACCTGGGTAACGGGTAGATCAGCAGAGGGATCAGGTTGCGGGTTAGGTGTGGATGGTGGGGAATTCCCAGCGATCGGTTCAGGTTCAATTAGAGGGTCAGGGGGATCTAAATCGGGTATATCGGAACCCGACATCGAAGCTGGTGTCTCTGGGCTTTCCGCTGCTCCACTAGCTTTCAGATTAAACCCACATTGACCGCAGAAGCTCGCATCTGTTTGAACTGTGGTACCACAGTTGGGACAACTCATGGTTGAAGGTAAGGGAGTATAGCAGGCTTCACATTGAGTCGCACCATCTGGATTTTGGTGATTGCAGTTAGGGCAAACAATCATAAGCTATTCAAGATTTACGCATTCAAAATTACCAACAAAAGCGGTTTGACAGGGTTTAAGTGCAACATGAGGGCAAAACCGCTGAAATCCTCCTAGACCAGCGCGGCGGAAGTAACTCTCCAGTTAAAAAAGGTGCTCCCGTCTTATTGTATAAGCCTTCTCCCCTTGGAACCTCCTGCCTCCTGCCTCCTGCCTTCTTGCACTAGTCAGCCTGAGCCTTCCTCTTTCATCAAAGCACAATTAATCGTTCTACCTTAATAATTTGTTACATCAGACCCACGGGTTTTCTGGCGTGGACAGGAGCATTAGGGGTTTACCCCTTGACCCGCGATCTCATCTAAAAGCCACCACAATTCCCCTTGAGGCTGAATGAACCGCGCCGGATAGGTCAAGGGATCAGCGTCATCGGCAAAGATTTGAGCCAACGCCGATTGCTTTCCTGCTCCCGCCACCAGAAACATCACGCAATCGGCTTGGTTAATCAATGGCATCGTAAAGGTAATCCGAGGTTGACCGTCTTTATTGCCCACCGTAACCCGGCGATCGCAAACCTGTAACGCCTGGGTATGAGGAAACAAGGAGGCTGTATGGGCGTCATCACCAATGCCCAATAAAATCAGATCAAATTGGGGAAACTCGTCAGCGGCGACACCAAAGAACTCCCCCAGTTGAGCATCGTGCTTTGAGGCGTCTGCTTCGGGAGATTCCCCATCTGTGGGGATGGGGTGAATATTCGAGGGTGGAATATCAACGTGATCCAACCACGCCTGACGCGCCATAGCTTGATTGCTATCCGGGTGATCGGCTGGGACATAGCGTTCATCCCCCCAAAAGATATGCAGTTTATCCCAGGGGAGATTTTTGGCGGCTAGGGCTTCATAGAGGGGTTTGGGTGTACTCCCTCCGGCTAAAACCAGGGTACAGCGCCCGGAGCGTTGGATTGCCTCTTGTATCTTCGTCAAGACAACATCACGCGATCGCTCAATCAGCGCCGCTTTATCGGGCAAAACCTCGACAATTTTCTTCATAAATCGTTAATCCTCCTCAACAGGTTACTTGGTCTTGCCGACCCTTTCGGTAGATAATTGCAGTACACCCCTGGGATAAACGTTCAAATATCCATGAGTTAATATGGGTGGGCAAGTCATACATGAACCCTAATTGTCCCATACTGTATCAGTTACACTCTCTGCTAGGGTTGATAACAGACAGCCAGTATGATACTATATGGTCATATTGGCTCAAATTTACTCATATTGGCGATATTCCTTTGAGAGAAGCCGTTAAGCGACTTGGATTACATAAAAACACGAAGCAGGAAGTAGGCAGATAATGGCAGCATTCCCTCTATACGCAACAGAGCCGGACAAAGGCTTTTTGATGTCGAAGCCTATC
>NZ_JAVJUO010000147.1:0-9920 GCF_040220555.1 Coleofasciculus sp. C1-SOL-03 | reverse complement strand
CACCCCGCCAGATGTAGGAGAACACGATAGTATAGAAACCTACAATAGGCATGACGTTAGGGGTTGACAATCAAGCATTTTATGGCACTAAAGTGCCTACTACGAACAGGTCTATTCAGGAAATTTTTGTTCAGATGAGGCTAGGGCTTTAATCGTCTCTATTCCCCATTTGGCTAAGGGCTGATTTAGGGTGGCTAAATAGTCCCATCCTAATCCATCAAATTAGGTGTGCCAAGCTACTAACTTTTTATGCAATCTGCAAGGCGATTTTTCCGGTGGTTGATCCTGATTCTATAGCTTGATGAGCGCTAACGGCGTCGGAGAGGGGAACGGTTTGAGAGAGGTGAATGTTTAGTTTGCCTTCATCTATCCATTGGGCGCATTGTTCGAGAATCTCGGTTTGGTGTTCCTGGGCTGCAACTAATCCTTGGAGTGCTGGTGTTAGCATGAGTTCTATAGCTAATCCGCAGATTTCGCGATCGCGCCGCTTTCCCTTCACCTTATACCTTGTCTCTGATTTGACGTTTTAATTTACCGTCTCCATCGTCTTACCAACTCTATAGGAGACGTCGCTTCTAGTTGGACTTTATACTCATGTCACAGATAGCCTTATTTTTGCAGAAATTTTCCGGGCAAATCATCACATTTAACCCCATTCATAACTGACACCAAGCTCATTATTTTTTTGTCTAATATACTTGAACTTTTGATTGGAGCGAACCATTTTAGATACAGGATAGTAAATAGCTTTAGGAAGAATTTCCAAGATATATTTAGCTCCTTTAGGATTGAGCGAGTGAACAATAATACGGCTATTTTTGTGGCGAGAATCTCTAATAAATAGGACCACATTTGCACCATTAAGTTCGCCACCAATATTGTAATCAATCGAGATCATGTCAAAATCATAAGCATTAAGAAGCTTGATAGCACGATTCCCCGTTTTTACGAGAATCCATGCGTGATCTCGATATAAAGAAGTTAAGATATTTTGACGCTCTTCTGTGTCTTCGATTAGCAAAACTCTTAGAGGAAATAATTTTTTATTTTGACTCAAAATAATCATCAACAGCAATAGAAAAACAACTAGCTACCTTCTCTCTAGGAACATCTTTTTCAAGAAGTAAGTAGTCACTATCTAAGTCTTCGTGTAAATAGATACAATAAAATAGCTCACGCTTGTTGGAAAACAAATAAGAAATCGCAACTTCTTTGGCTTCTTCTGATTCAAGTTCTTCCCTGAGAGTCCAAATACGAATATCTTGACAAACGGTGTTCAGACAACTTTTAAGCTCTTCTGAGGCAAATTTTTCTTCTGAAAGCTGATAACATTTTGCGAAACCATCACTAGATAATTTTTCGGGTACAATGATTATAGAAAGTTGCTCACCATATACAGCTAAGGAGTGGTTTAAGTCACCTTCAAAGCATAACTCTACTGCACCTGAATTATAGGAAAAAAATTGATCCGCTGTAAGGGAATGATAGTTTTTTAAAAAGTCAAAAATATCCATGCCAAAGAAACGTTTTATTTCTAGCAAACGCTTGCCAATAGACTGCTTCAGCTTTTTTGTATTTTTGGAAAGTAAAAAATTTAGTAGTTCAGCGTCAGTATACATAGTTAGTTGCTACCTCGATCTCTAAGTATTTTCTTGAAACGGCCAATAATATTACCAATGTCACCACTAAGTCCCCTACTACGGGTAAAGCTAACTGGATCGTTCACAAAAACAGCCCCATCAGAGCGTCTAACAATAAACTGAAAGTCTCCTATATTAACTTGATTTTGCTGTAGTTTTTGATATATCTCTTCTAAATCATCTATTGTTTTTTGTGTGACTACTTTAGTGTTTATAGGTGGATTAATTGGGTCTCTAGCTCTCCCAATAATATCTTTACTTCCCACTCCATCAATCCTTTGAAGAATTAAAACATTTTGCCCATTATTAATAGTTTTTCTAACATACACTGTGGGAATGCCTATCATCTCCATTTCAACCATCGCTCTTGCTTCATTGGGTAATCGTCCTCCTCCTGGTTTAATAAATCACCATTATCGATTAGGCAACGTTTCCACGGTTCGAGAGCGTCGTAATCTATCATCCAGGCGGTTGTTCGTACAGAACGTTCCACCTGAACGAGTTTGCTGCCCAACTGTAAAGTTCCATCAGTCAAACCATGTTGCCACAAAGGAACTTGATTACTCCAAGCAAGCTTACCTACCCATTCTGCTTGACGTTCATCCAGTACATAGGCAGGTATATTGCTTGGCTGAGGAAATTGATTCAATCCACTAGATTAATGAAATCAATTGTTAGCATACATGGCGCTACAATGCTTGCAGCGGGCTGAGGAGATTTAGGACATTCTGGAACAATTTTACCGACCACAGTAACTCCTCGATTGTTATATCGTGTAATTTCATTAGCCGATCTTATGGCTTCAGAATGCCAGGGAGGATAAAGAAAGACCTCAGTGCCATCTTCCAACACCACAGCTACATGACCTTTATATCTCGGTGGTGGTTTTGGCCATCTTCTCACATCTACTTGAATGTATTGTCCAATTAGACGCACTTGTTTACCTTTATCTCTTGCTTGTAGTCTTTCATCCATTTCATCATCATCTATGGCATCAAAAGGGTCAGGAAAATGTTCCTCGATGTCAGTACGATTTAAAATAGTTGGCAATTCTGTCATATTGCTTGCTGCTGTGCCGATTCCAGGTGCAATTAATGTACCAATACCAGCACCTGCTGCTCCAAGGGCTTTAGCACCTCCATAAGCTCCTGCCCATCCTCCAGCAATGCGAGAGCCTTCCACAACTGTGTTATCCCAGTCTCCAGTCTGGACGCTTTGGTTAATTTCCGTACCCAAGGAGTAGGCATCCATTCCCGCACCAACCGCTAACGCACCACGACCAAGTGGTTTCGCATACTTCATCGCACGACCGAAGTTAGCTGCTCTAGGCGATGCCACAGTATGATCGGCGATACCAAATGTTTTTCCGGCTCCAGTCTGGTTCCAGTGCCAGTTTGTGCTTCCGCCAGTTTTCACATTGGGTCCATAATCCATAGGAAGACGACCAAAATTACAGCCCATACTCACTCTTCATTTTCTGGCAAATTCGCGCTCTGATAAGACCAAATTGCATCCGGTCCAAGTTTGAGTAACATTTTATCGGGAGTGAACAGTTCCCAGTAAGGTAGCTCAAAATCTTCTGTATCTGGTAACAGTGTTAGCTTGCATCCATTGCTAAAGACTACGGTAAGATTTAAATCTGGATAATTAGTCTCAAATACCTGAAGGGGTGACAAGCAGCTCAAAAGCTTGGCAGGCAAAGCATTTCCCCCTTCAAGCCTTGAAAAGATGAGAGCTTATTGACAGGTTTATTGAGAAGGAAGACGTGAATGAGAATGATAATCATCTGGGTGACTCACAGCGAGTCTGTTGGTTATCTTTAATCCTTAAATACTCCCCCAAAGCAGCACCCAGCAAGGGTCACAGGGTTTTTGGGTCGGCGTGCGATACGTGAAGAGCACACGAAGAGCGATACGTTCTACGAACACGCTTCGCGATCGCGGAAAGTCACACGGCGTTTGCCGTTTCAATTTTTCGGCTCTTTGAACTTCAGTAAGAAGGAACGTATTGTTCCCTAAATGGGTTCGTTTTGTGGTAAAAAAAGAGCGGTCTATTTTATACAAGTCAACCGCTCAATCAATAATGCTACCACAATTCTATCACAGTTGTCTTAAGAATTATCTAAGTGAGTATATACTCCTCACCCTAGAAATTTTACTTTGGCTGCTTCAAGTACACAAACAAGTCAAGATTGAGAGATTAGCCGCGCTCTTTCCTGTACCCATCCTTTATCAAAGTAGGAGGAAACATCTGCAAAGGTTCTTAGTTCTTCCCAATAGACGCCTACCACTAATTTGGTTTCCGATAATTAAATATATATTAAGAACTCAGTTCATCTGAAAAACAAGGCTGGTTCATTTTGACCAATTTAAGTAGTATTGATGAAGTCATTCAGGTTTATCAATCTCGCAGTGGTATAGAATCCTTGTTCAAAGATTGTAAGACGGGTGGCTATAACCTAGAAGGAACCAAGGCATGCAGAGAACGTTTAAATCGTTTAGTCCTGTTAATTGCCATGGCTTATACTATCGCTTCTTTAAAAGGTGACAAAACTCGCTGTCAAAGGCAACAAAAATATATCTGTCGTCTCAGAGAAGTAGCAAGAAGCCAGAGACGACACAGCAACTTCTGGATTGGTCTGTATGGATTGACCTGGACTATTGGATGGGATTTTTGTCAAGTCATGGTTCAGAAACTTATGAGGGTTAATCGCTCTAAAATTCATTACTTTCAGCAAGGATTGAAAGCTATGTATTTAATGAAAAATTATTGACGACTTTTTCTTGATATTAAACCGTATAAATTCTCCCTATTACCATCCTATTCTTGACTAAGTTTAACCAAAAATATTCAACAATTCAAGAATCTGGGGAGCAATATTCCGCTCTTAGACTTGAGCAGTAACTTAACGCGAGTACACGGATAAACCCGACACCCATATAACCGTTGCTGGGTCATGATTTGGTCAACAAGAGAACGATTAAAGATCATCAACATACTTCTGGAGTGTCACCCAGGTGATTATCATTCTCATTCACGTCTTCCTTCTCAATAAACCTGTCAATAAGCTCTCATCTTTTTGAGGCTTGAGGGGGGAAATGCTTGGTCTGCCAAGCTTTTGAGCTGCTTGTCACCCCTTCAGGAAAAATGCCCTAATTTAGACGGACTCTTGCTCTTTTTCTGTGCTGTTGTGGGAGTCCAGGAGGAATTTTTCTTTTTAGGAACCGACTGATCCTATCGAGACAGAAACACTCTTCACATTTTCGTCTTGATGCTCAATAGACACTTGCCATCTTCTAGAAACGAATAGTCCTGTACTTTTACTACAGTCGCAATAGAGAAAATCTACGTTTCTATGCACAGTTTGCCTTGTTCCTCCAGGCGCATCTTCGGAATTTCTGACCTCAGAGTACGTTCCATTTTGAATATATTCACACTTGAAGCCATTTTGCTCCATTACTGTCTTAGCATCAGCAATAGAACTGCCAATAGGAACATGGCGCCGAATCTCTTCCTCCATTAGGTCTGGATCTTCATGAAATTTTACTTGATTTGCCACTGTCTCTGTCTGAACCTCCTCAACTTCATTAACTATCAATAAATCTTCTTCACGATATTTATAAATATTGATCTCCAAGAATTCTCCTGAATTGATCAGAGATAATTTTGGCGTAAGACCCAACGTAACACTTAAGATAATTGCAACTAGCATAGGAAATAAAAATTTCAGCAATTTTGGATGTGAGTGCATATTCACTGCCTAGATGCTTTGATCCCAACCCGGTGCCCGTACAGGTGGAGCCGGATTGCCTAAACCTGCATCTCGTATGCCTTGATGAGCTGTGGAGTTACTGTTGGGACCTAGGGGAAAATAACGGATCTGACTGGTTTCAATTCTATCCATCGTGCCGGCTAAACTGTCCCTATAATTGTCACAGGCTTGAACAGAAGATAACTCCAAGCTAGGTGCTGCATTAATTGTGCCGCTAGGACTCGTAGTCCAATCTATAGTGCCAGGAACGTATTCACCGTATTCCGTCGCTATATATCCCCAAAAGCCACTATTTCCCCCTTCTGTTTCGCTAGAGTTACTTGAATCACTCGAACCACTCGACTGACTAGAGCCACTGGAAGAACGACTTGAATCACTCGAACTGGCGGAACTACTAGAACTGCCAGAACCACCTCCACTCGGTCCACCCCGATAATAAGTTTCTCTCACAGACTCGATAGGTTGACCTTGCTCGTTTGTCGCCACTGGATCTGATACGACGACAAAAGCGTGATGAGCCATTCCAAATGTTCCTCCAACTGGTGTATAACGAAGCTCAATTTTGCCAGGTTGAATAGCTGATCCTCCTGATTCAGATTGACGCTGTACTGTTGGTGTTTCTGTCTCTTGGGAACCCTTGTCTTCCAAGCTTCGCATCAGCTCCACTGAACCAGTCTGTTTAGTTTGTAGCTGACTACCTGACTGTTGAACTACATGGGTCAACTCATGCGCCAACAACTCTTGCCCATCCCGACTTCCTGGATTATATTCTCCCTGCTTAAAAAAAATATCCGAACCCGTCGTAAATGCCCGGGCATTTAAGGAGCGATTAAGCTGATCAGCATTGCTATTGTTATGCACCCTCACGCCACTAAAATCAGCCCCAAACGCCTGTTCCATTGGCTCTCTAACGTCTTCTGAAAGCCCCTGTCCGCCACCTTGGGCTTGCTGAATACTTTGCTCAACGGAATCGTCAACCGCACCTCCACCAACTCCGCCATCACGCATCACTGTCGGCTCAACGACTGGCTCTACTTTTCCTTGTACAGGTTGCTGGGACGTGGGAGAATTAATCTGTTCGACAACTTTGGCGGCTACGGTATCCGCTTCCTGTTCGTACTTATCCCCTGGTTGCCCAACTGTTAACTTTCTCTGGAGTGGACTCAGGGTGTGTGGAGTCAGGGTAGGCGTTCTCTGTCCGACGACATCAGCCACTGAAATCCTGGATTCGGACTGAGGCTGCACTGTTGGCGTTTCTGTCTCCTGGGAACCCTTGGCTTCCAGGCTTCGCATCACATTCGCAGTTAGTCTATCCGCCGAGTCTCTGGAATACTCGCCTATTTCCGGCGACTGAGACGATTTCTTATTTGGCTTGGGTTGAATCGAAAAATGCCCCAATTTAGAAGGACTCTTGGTCTTTTTCTGTGCTGTTGTGGGAGTCCAGGAGGAATTTTTCTTTTGTAGGGGTTTATACATGATGCCGCCTCAGTTATCTGATGATTCATTGAATCCAGCTTAATCCTGGAGGAAACTCTGTCCTCCTATCTCCTCATCGCCTATCCAGATATCCAGGGTACTACGATCTTCATCTGTAGCTATACACAAAATTCCCATACCATCTACCACAGGCAAAATGGCTCCTCTACAGGAGACGGGTAACACAGGATGGTTGAAGTCACGACTATTCACTCCCCACGCTACGGCAAAGCCGACAGATGAAGAGCGAATTGTTAAGGCATCACATATATCTTCGACCATCAGTGGCAATATTTGGTAGGAAGATGTTCTCCAGCTCAAGAAATTTTCCAGTGGACTTTGAGTATCAGAGTTTGTCCTCTGAATAATTAAGGCAGAATAGTTATTCCAAGACGCATTGTAAGCGAGTTCGGCTGTCAGGGTTAACCACCAGTATGCCCAAGACGGTAATAAATCACCATTATCGATTAGGCAACGTTTCCACGGTTCGAGAGCGTCGTAATCTATCATCCAGGCGGTTATTCGTACAGAACATTCCACCTGAACGAGTTTGCTGCCCAACTGTAAATCCTGCTCTAGTAACTCTACCGAGAGTTTACTCAGAGGAATACTTCGCAATACATCGCTTGTTGTCATACGAAGGCATAGCTCTATCCGCGACTAATAAAAAATTTAACCACTTTGTTTTCCTGATCATACTCAATTACATATTGTTCATAGTCAACTCCAAAAGGAGAGACACCTAAATCATACAAGTCTGCATTTTCTCGGACTTGCTCAGGTCGTCCAAGAATTTCTCTTACTACTTCTTGGGACATACCTTTGTGTAAAACTTCCCGTTCTAAAGCAGGAACCATACCAATACGAGGATTATCACGCTGATATTTTTTATATTGCGCTCTCCATAATGCGGAATCAAAATTTCCCGTAGAAATAGTGGTACTCATCACTTTCACCTGATTATTAGAGGTAATCACTGAACCGTTACCTGTAACCATTAATAAGAGTGTTATTGCCACGATGCCTGACACGGCTGCTATAACAAATTTCATCTTAAAATAATCTCCTGATATTCGGAGCAAACTGCGACACTATTGGGCAGATGCATTACCTTCAGGTACTGGTTGTCCACCTCTCCCTGGTGTTCCATCAGTTAAACCATGTTGCCACAAAGGAACTTGATTACTCCAAGCAAGCTTACTGCTTTGATCAATAACAATCAGTTCTCCATTATCGCTTGCCTGTCTAACCAAATCAGCTATTTCTACATCATTTGCCTCAGGATTATCGATAGCAATTTGCCGTCCGACTTCGTTATTATATAAATCCATAGCCTCGCGAGTGGCTGGGTTCCCTGGCAGTGCTTCATGAGCTGTGGTGAATTGATTAGTCCACTCTTTTCCAAAGTTCCTCACCAGTAAGCTGTTCCAATAAGCGTGACGGAAGGCATCCCGGTGACCATCATTACCTACCCATTCTGCTTGACGTTCATCCGGTACATAGGCAGGTATATTGCTTGGCTGAGGAAATTGATTCTCTGATTCATCAAATGCTCGATTTTTAATCGTATTAAATGTATTTAAGCCCATTAGTCCACGATTAAAACTAAGATTATCCAGCAATTCTGCTTCTGTCTCGGTTACACGATATTCCCCTGTAAAAGGAATAGGTATAGCACCGAAAGCTGTGGGACTCCAATTCGTAACTTGATCATCCTGAACTTGATAATCTCTAATTATCTGCTCCAGGGGAGGTTTTTCAGATTCATCATCACGCTGAATAATTGGCTCAGCCTTAGCTTGCAGAGTTATATTTTTATACTCAACTGGCTGAACGCCAGACTCGACTTTTCCTTGTACGGATTGCTGGGACGTGGGAGAATTAATCTGTTCGACGACTTTTGCCGCTACTGTGTCGGCTTCCTGTTCGTACTTATCCCCCGGTTGCCCGACTGTTAACTTTCTCTGGAGTGGACTCAGGGTGTGTGGAGTCACGGTGGGCATTCTTTGTCCGACGACATCAGCCACTGAAATCCTTGATTCAGACTGAGGCTGCACTGTTGGCGTTTCTGTCTCCTGGGAACCCTTGGCTTCCAGGCTTCGCATCACATTCGCAGTTAGTCTATCCGCCGAGTCTCTGGAATACTCGCCTATTTCCTGCGACTGAGACGATTTCTGATTTGGCTTGGGTTGAATCGAAAAATGCCCTAATTTAGAAGGACTCTTGCTTTTTTTCTGTACCGTTGTTGGAGTCCAGGAAGAATTTTTCTTTTGTAGGGGTTTATACATGATGCTGCCTCAGTTGCCTGATGATTTGTTGCTTCCAAGCCTGTTGCTTCAAGAATTCTGGGTGATTTTTCCATAAGCAAACGCCTGCCTATTCCTGGGAAACACCTGTAAGCCAAGTGACCCAAGACGTCCTGAGTTGTTGCTAAATTATAAACTGTTTTTCCCGAATTTAACTCAAACTGCAATATGCCTTAATATAGAAGCCATAAAACCCTTACTGTCAACCTTAAGATATTTAAACAGCTCCATAACATCATGGATACTCCAGCATCGACCAACTGGTATCAAGCCAATTTTCAATATCTCCAGACAGCCGTTAATCAAGTTCGTCAGGTATTGGAAGATACAATTAACCGTGACCAAAATCAGACGAGTCCACTCAGATTTGAGACAACCTTAGCGCCAGACGCCTTGGCTACCCTACAAAATAAGCCTTCAGCCTTAGAGACGCTCTGCACAATCTGTAAGCTTTCTCCCTTTGATCAATATATCCTCTTGTTGTGCGTCGGGATGGAGTTAGACAGAAAATTTAAAGTCTTGTGTGCCAAATTTAACGGTCATCCCGACCAAAATTATCCGACTCTGAATTTAGCGTTTGCTACGTTTAGTGAGGCTCATTTCCGTATTTTCTCCTCCGAATCTCCTTTAGAATACTGGGGACTGATTGAAAGTGGTGACGGTCAAACGCTCTCTCACTCTCCTCTACGCATTAATCGGCGCATTTTCTGCTATCTATTAGGTGAA
>NZ_JAVJUO010000146.1:0-67938 GCF_040220555.1 Coleofasciculus sp. C1-SOL-03 | reverse complement strand
GTTGTACGAAAGAGCTGAAAACTGGCACGTATTCTCAGGTTTCATGATTCAAATAACGTAGTGATTTAACACTTAGTCTGGTCAACTAGAGCTTTTTACAAGCTCCCGTCATACCCGTAGGGTTGACGGTGAGTTGTTGACGGGGTTGGAAGTTACTGGGATTCCCCCTTCTGAATCCTTGCCAACCCCGTAGTGATGATTTATCTGACTTCAAGCTTAGTCATCATCATCATCATCGTCGTCGTCATCATCGTCATCATCGTCATCGTCATCGTCATCATCATCGTCATCATCATCGTCATCGTCGTCATCATCACCGATGTCGGTTTGGTCTCCAGTATCGATATTGGTTTCATCATCGACAGTGTTGGTGTCACCCGTATCGATATTGGTTTCATCATCGACAGTCGTGGTGTCACCTGTATCGATCGCAGTATCATCATCAACAACGGTGTCGAGTTCCTCATCGGAAATCTGGCGCAGACCAACCAAACCAGGGAAGCAGCGACTGCTCGGACCAACCATCTTGTAGCCTTGGCGACCTAAAGCGCGACCGCGACTGCGGCGAGTCGCGACAAGATAGCGTTCACCGCCACTCTCTGTATAGTTAACCCGTACCCGTCCTTGAGCCGCACTCACACTCTGGAAACGGATGGAGTTAGAAACTTGGTACTGGCTTTGAGCGGTGCTGGAAGTACCCGAGAAAGCGGCAACATTGGTGTTATACGAATTAGCTCTGGCTACGGTAATGGTACGTCTACTTGTTTGTGTTGCACTTGCTGAACCGCTAGCCCTTGCCCTTGCTGACAAACTTGCTCCGACAGAACCACTTCCATTGACAATAAAGGTATCACCACCACTGAGGGTGTAATTAATTACAGTGCCACTTCCACCTTCGACAAGATTAATCGTATTGTCGCCAAAATCAATATCCGTATTGAATGAAATTGGAGAACTTGCACAAACACCACAAACAAAATTAACATCGTCATTATCGCTGGGATCAGAGTAGGTATATTCTTCAATGTCGTTATCAACATTAAAGCTACTAACTCCAGCCGCAGCGTAGAAAGCAAAGCTACCCTGACTCTCTCCCTCTAGTTTATTCTCACCCTGTTCAAATTCAAACTCAACTTTGTCTTTCTCACTATCGCCCAAGCTGCTAAATGCTACGCCATCTGTACCGAAGATAGAAGCATAGCCAGCCACAGCTCCTTCATCTTTCCCTTCAATTTTGAACTTGTCTAAATCAAGGCTATCATCAATAGTCCCTTCAGCCTCATTGATATCATTAATGGTGATATCAACAAAACCAATATCTCCCTTAAATTTGAACTTTTCACCGGAAGCACTTTCGGTCTCAATTTCAAATTTCTTGTTGGCTTCACCGACAAAACGAAGGCTATTACTTTCTGTACCTTCTGTTAAGGTGTAACTTCCGCCTGCTAAGTCTTCCCCTTCAAACGTGAATTTGAGTTTTTCTAGCAACGAGACTTCAGGAATTGTAACCGTACTTGAATCACCCAAAATATAGCTAGCAGGCAGATCAATCAGCCCACTATTTAAATCAGCCTCAAAGTCGCCAATTTGTAAATCACCGTAGGTTGCTTCAAATTCAGAGCTAGATTGATCAGATAACGTCGCCTCTACATTCGGTAAGAAAACCAGTGGTGCATCACCCATGACCGCAGGACTAACCAGGGTTCCTGACAAATCTGAGAAGGTTTGGTCAAAGGAACTCAGCTCAAAGTTGAGGACTGTATCAACTCTATTGTAGGGAACGATAATACCTTGTCGTGTATAGGCTATCCCTGTCAGTTTACCTTGGAGGACGCCTGTGTCTCCAGCGTCTGGCGTACCACTGGTATTAACGTCATCAAAACTAGCAGCGCTGGGTTCAAAGTGGGCGGTGGTGGTATTCCCATTAGTGCTTTCGATGCTCAGTTCCTGAATCCCCACATCAAACAGGGTGACATTCCCTCCCGCGTTCATCCCTGGAACAAAAAAGGCGGCTTGACCTCCAATGGAACCGCCGGTCACTTCAATACCGTTAGTTGTGGTTTGGCTTGTTGTTGTTGCTGTTTGAGCGTCAGCCCTTGGTGCAACGACCACCGCTAAACCGCCAACTATCCCTAAACCAACCATGTAGCGTAGTGATTTGAGAATCATCTTGTTAGACTCCATCTGTAAATGAACGAAAGGAACCGAGATATGTGGTTGACTCCGAGACCTAACCCAACAGTTGGCTAGTTATGATTTAATCCTGAGCAGAGTCAGATCGCGAAGTATTGATCCAGAAGAGGGGATAAAGTACCCAAGACTGGCTTTTCACTGATGTCAGCAGGCTAAAAAGATGCAGATTCCTGGTGATTTCGTTAGCCTGTCTAAAGTTCAAGACGCGCCCTGATCAGGAGGGTTCCGTTCAAAAAGCAACTTTACCAGAACTTCATCAAAACTCCAGAAACAGCATTTTAGCGTTGTTGGAAAGTATTTAAGTGTGAGAGTTTTGAATTCACGCGCAACGTCATGAGTGTGAGCATTTTCCTGGAAGTGCAAGGGAGCAAGATGCTCACACGACCTGGTAACAGTGGCAAGATTGGGATGCACCCTATCCCATTAACAGCAATCCAGCGACTGCTCTAACCTTGGATTCTGGTTTAGAACGTAAAGGTTGTACGAATTGCTCCTATGGTAATCGTGTCGTTGTCATCGTTATGCAGGGGATTGAATATCACAATCACTCCAGGCGTGATGCTGATATTGTCTGCCACTTGCCACCGATAGAACACTTCCAAATGAGTTGTTGTATCCGGTTGACCTCCCTCATCGAATGCATTGGGGATGCCATCGGTGGTGAAGAAACCCGGAACGTTCCTGCCTATACCATTATCGTCGGTAATATCACTATCCGTGATTTTTGGCGGCTGACCGACATAAATAGCACCTAAATTCCCTTCACCAAATAAGTCAGGGAAATTCAGGAACGCCATCCAGTTAAAGGTTTGCGCGTCTCCTGAACCGTCTTCAAAATCCGAATCAGTATAACCTGCCCAACCGCCAACGGTAAGTTTGGGTATGACACGCCATTCCAAACCTGCACCAAAGGCATTAGTGTTAATTGGTGCTCTGAGGAAGCCATTGACTGGTGGTGATTGTAAAGCAACGCGGTCATCGCCAACGTTAGTACCCAAAAAGCCATCGGGTGAATAGGAATTGATGTACTGAAGGGAGATATCAAGGGTATCCAAGGGTGAGACAACTAACTGTGCCCCAGCCGTGGTTTTGGTTTGATCTCCGCCAAAAATTCCCCCATTCTCCGGGTCTGCTGGAAGACTGGACGAGTAAACCCCTTGCAAACTCAGGCGAGTGGCAATTTGCCAGTCAAAGCCAATACCACCGCTGCCATTGCCGATATTAATGATCGGGTTGCGCTGGGCGAAGCGAGATAGGGGACCAGAACCCGCACTTTCAATGCGGTTAACGCCCCGGAATACGTTCACTGGATTGACCCCTTCGGGTCCGACGATTACCGCAAAATTACTACCAATGAGTTGACGATAGTTGAGGTCAGTCAGTCGTAAATCGTTATCGTTGTCTCCTTCATATCCCAGACTGACAAAGTTACCCAACGGGTCTCTGGTTGCAGCACTGGTTGCAGCACTGGTAAGGCTACCATTCCCTGCCTGAAAACTGGTGAGTAAAAGACTACGTGGACTCAATTGGGTGAATAGACTCAACTGTACATTGTTCATGACATTGACATTGGTGTCGTTGTCAGGACGCTCTTCACCAGCTAATACGAACTCATCACCACTACGTCCCTGAACCCCCAGAATCGCTTGACCAAACAATTTCGTCGTTGTCGAAAACTGATTATCCTCCAAAAAGGCTGTTCGACCTTCTAAATTATCCACCCGCGCCCCTAGGGTAGCGATTTCTGCCTCAAACTCCAGCACCAACCGCCGCAGACTCTCTAAATCCCCAGTGGGAAACTCAGAACGCCCTGCAATCAACCGCTCAATTTGCTGCAAACAAGCATTCAACCCAGCGGCAAATTCATACCGGGTCATCGCCCGATTCCCCCGAAACGTGCCATCTGGATATCCGGCAATACAACCATACCGTTCCACCAGACTCCGCAGTGCCTCATACGCCCAGTCTCCGGGCGAAACATCTCTTAATTGAGACACATTGGTCACTTGACCCATCGGGTCAGATTCCTCTACTGCTTCTAGGGGATCAACGAACAGGGGTTCCGGAACAGTGGGATCACTCGCCTCCTCCATCTCTGGCAAAGCTTGGGCTAAGTCTTGAACTTTGGTGTCCATAAAGGCGTCCTCGGACTCGATTAGGGAATCCGTTGACGTGATCATCCCGACTTCACTGGTGGCGGATACCGCTAGTTCAGTGGTGATGTCTGCTTCCGTTACTGGAGAGGCTATCTCAACCGCAGAAGTCACCCGTCCCGTTTCCGTTAACGGAGACAGTCCTGGGTCTACTCCTGACGTGTCAATGAGCTCAGCCAAATCGGTCGGCTGCTGATCGGACGATTCTACAGGCGTCGCTTGTGTCGCTGAGACATTGGTCACCCAGCAACCTAAGGTCGCGAATATTAAAGCTGAAGACGCCGTTTTTCCCAAACGTCCATAAGTCGTCATGGTTTTATAACTCCTCACAAAAACCACACTCGCCCTCGATTGTAGCTAGAAAGAAGAGACAACTGTCAATTAGTTTTTTATTCCTTAGTCAAAGGTAAGTTTTCCTGGGGAATAAAGTGAACCGGGAACGGGGAACGGGGAACGGGCAATCCGTAACTATTGGTGTTAACTTAACCTGAAAACAGGGGCGTAAGGGGTCGAACACAGTTACAGTTGATGGTTGAAATGGGGGAACAGGAAACAGGAACCAGGAATTGAGGACGTTGACAATTCTTAACTTAGTTAACCAGATTGATGTTCAGGTACTTAGGGCTTGCTGCACAACCCGGAAACCCTTATTTATCAAGAGTTAGAGGAGGTTTAAAGCCGACTAGAAGTGCAATCTATCCCTCCTGGATGGGTGAAAAGCTTGCACTTATAGCGAGGCGAAAAGCACTACTGTTTCCCTCATCACCCCCTCACCCTCTCACCCCCTCACCCCAATACTTATTCAGCAAGCCCTACTTAGGGAGAGTGTTAGCGATCGCCTTCCCTGGATGTCCGATAATTTGACTGGCAAGCGTCGTTATCGAGGAGTAAGACTCCCTGTCGGCATAGGACTTATCCGGAATTTCTGTCTTTGTATAGATATTTAACGACGTCTCAGCCCAACGGCAAGTCCCCTCAACTGCCACTCCTGTCCCTTCCCGCCCTAAAGGACGGGAGTTCGGTGGGCGTTTCCCCAGAGACTATCGCTGAAAAATGATGATTAACTGAATTAGGGTTGAGTTGCCGATTGGCTCAGGATTTCTAATCTAACGATCCCCGATCCCCGGGGAATTGTCAGAATTACTTGTCATTTCGTAAACTTATGCCAACCAAATCTCAGGAATAGCGCTAAGATCGAATTCATTTAGTTGAGGCATCTGAGGAATGGGTGAAGCAAAACGTCGTAAAACTGCACTTGGAGACAAGTACGGTCAAGAGGCGAGAATCTTCCCCTGGCTCCCAATTACCAAAAGTCAGGGTGAACAGTTCGTCAAACTGACGACTAAAGGCGCTTGGATTGGCATCGGCTTTCTCGTCGCCTGGTGGCTAACCGTGCGCTTTATTGGACCAGCATTCGGTTGGTGGCAAATCAATTAACCAATTCCCACCACTGAACTCGGCGGCAATGGTATCCGATTTAGTTTCGCCATTGTCACTGATGATACAACTGATTAGGAATTTGTATCGGATAACTTGAGGATTACTGCTAAAGACCTGAGTGACTGAGAAAGCCACTCGTCTGAAGTGGGCTAAAATCATGAGGCCAGATCATCACGCTAGAATTGCTCAACTCCCTAACTCTGTTAGTCAGTTTGAGGAATCAGCCGCAGACAAGGCTTGCTCATATTTTGCACTGACCCCTCCCAAAATAGAGTCTTAAATCCTTAAGCAAAGTATAAAATCTAATATTCGTAGGAAAGGTGTTTGGAGGATTAACGTGTTCATACGACTTGCAGAGCAACATCGTCAATTTGTCCGAGATTTAGTCATGAATCTTCAAGCTTTGGCGATCGTACTGGAAAACCGAGGCTATTTGGCATCATGCTATACCTGCGGCAATCAAATGAATAGTGCCTCATTCATGGTCAGTCTGGGCGATAGTCACCTGATTCGTTTTTTGGTCTCCGATTATGGGATCACTTGGACGGAAATGCGTGATGATCGGGAACTGATGAAGCTAGAAGGCGCTGAAGCGATTAGCCAACTTCAAGACTTAGCGGATCTGGTCAAATACCAAATTCAACCGTCTGCTGAGGTTCGTTACACTCCAGCGCGATCGCCTGTTCACTCTGAACGGGAATCGATTGAAGTAATTGGTTGAGAGTGGGAGTGCTTGGAACCTCACCGTTTCCTTGTCTCCAGACAAGACTCTAGGTAACGCGAGGCGAGGGGTTAGATGGGATGGTAGATAATGCCCTCTTGCCTCCTGCGTTTACAGCGCAAGCGATGGTGAAAGCCCTCGCGATTCATCCGAGGGATGAAACCGAGCGAATTGCAAAGATAGCGGGATTTATCCCGCAATAAGCATATCGGGTGACATAATAAGGTTATAAACAGGGAGGTGATATTATTGTACGGTTGTCAGCAAGTGTTGTTAAACCCAGATAAAGAACTAGCCGCCGTTCTAGAGTTTATTTGCACCGAAGCAAATAACTTGATGAACGGCGGCATCTATTATGCTCGTCAACTCTGGTTTAAACGTCGATGGCTTATTGGCAAATACGACTTAGAGAAGGAGTATAAGAACAACAAGCACTTCCAAGCTCTCTACTCCCAAGCGGCTCAACAAGCATTAAGAACCGTTAGCGAATCCTTCAAGTCCTTCGGCGGACTGATGAGAGAGTTCAGAAAAGGAAAGATAGCGGATAAACCTAGACTGCCTAAGTATTTAAAGAAAGGCGGTCTTTCTTCGGTCAGTTATCCCAAGCAAGCTTTGAAGCTTAAAGATGGTCAAATTAGAATACCGCTAGGCAAGTTGGTCAAGACTTGGTTCAAGATAGCGGATTTCTTCATCCCGATGCCATCCAATCTCAACTTCAAAGACATTAAAGAACTAAGAATACTTCCCCGTAATGGTTGTTTCTATGCTGAGTTCGTCTATCTTCTGCCTTCCGTAAAAGCAGATGTAGACTCATCACGAGTCTTAGGAATCGATCCCGGACTTGACAACTGGCTAACTTGTGTTTCCAATGTTGAAACCAGCTTGATCGTCGATGGGCGCAAACTCAAGAGTCTTAACCCGTTCTACAACAAGCGAGTTGCAACTATTAAATTGGGCAAAGCTCAAGGGTTTTGGAATGATGAGTTGGCGTCCTTAACACAAAGGCGTAACAGGCAAATAAGAGATGCGGTTAACAAGGCAGCTCGCATCGTTATCAACCATTGCCTCCAGCATCGGATTGGAACAGTTGTCTTCGGTTGGAATCGTCGCCATAAAGACGGGATTGAACTGGGGAAGAAGACGAATCAGGAATTCGTCCAGATTCCCACCTCCCGTCTTAAGGACACAATTGAACAACTGTGTGAGCAGTATGGGATTCAATTTTTTGAAACTGAAGAAAGCTATACCTCTAAAGCGAGTTTCCTCGATAACGACTTTCTACCTGTATTCGGCTCAGGCCCGGAAGGGTGGAAACCAAGTGGTAGACGAGTGAAACGCGGAATGTACCGCACGCTTAACGGAGAATTTGTCAATGCCGATGCTAATGGTGCTGCCAACATTCTCCGCCAAGTAGAGATACAGCTAGGTCTTGACCTAGCCAAGGTCTGTAGGGCGTTTTTGACTGCGCCATCCAGGGTTCTTCTCTGGAACTCTAAGAAGACACGCACGAAGGGACGTGGCTTCAGCCCGTCCCGTAGTATCCTCTTAGAATCCCCCGCGTTTTAACCGGGGGAGAAGTCAATGATACTGAGTTGAGATATTATACCTCAATCTTCGGCAAAAATGTAACGATGTAACTCACTCGGATCAGGATCGGGACTGGTTTGGGCAAACTGTACCGCGTCATTGATCACCTCTTGAAGGCGTTGGTCGATCGCCTTAAGTTCTTCAGCGTCAGCGAGATTTTGCTCACTCAGGTAGGTGGTTAGCCTTTTTATCGGATCACGAGTCATCCAAAAATCCTTCTCTTCGGAGGTGCGAAGTTCATCCGGATCAGCTAGGGAGTGACCTCGGAAGCGATAGGTGAGGGCTTCAATTAAGGTTGGACCTTCACCCGCCCGCGCCCGGGCAACCGCTTCTTGGGCGGCGGAGTGTACCGCTAGGACATCCATGCCATCAACTTCAATTCCTGGCATGCCAAAAACACTGGCTTTTTTGTAAATTTCGGGCTGGGAGGTTGCCCGTTCGTGCGCCATGCCAATTGCCCATTTGTTATTTTCCACAACATAAATAATCGGCAATTTCCATAAGGCTGCCATGTTTAAGCATTCAAAAAACTGACCGTTATTGCAGGCACCATCGCCAAAAAAGCAGGCGGTCACCTGATCAGCATTCGGATCACCCAAAGCGTCACGGTGATATTTTGACGTAAATGCCGCTCCTGTAGCAACAGGAATCCCCTCGGCGACAAAGGCAAACCCCCCCAAAAGATGATGGGGTTCTGAAAATATATGCATCGACCCCCCGCGTCCTTTAGAACATCCGGTGGCTTTGCCAAATAACTCCGCCATCACCTCTCGTGGGGGAACCCCTGCGCTCAACGCATGGACATGATCGCGATAGGTGCTACATACATAATCATAATCCCGGCGCATTGCCCGAATCACCCCCGTGGACACGGCTTCTTGACCGTTATAGAGGTGGACAAAGCCAAACATTTTACCCCGGTAATACATCTCAGCGCACTTGTCCTCAAACAAGCGCCCCAAAACCATATCTTCGTACAGCAGTAATCCTTCGTCTCTGCTGATTTGACCCTCTTGAACTTGAAACTTGGGTAACGTCCGTTCCTGAACCATGGCGAATCGAGTATCCTTGCAGCAATACTATACTGGTATTTTGTTCTCAAAACTATTTTTCAGCTAGTAGACTGTCAAAGCTACTTTGACGGGTTACTTTTATCTCCCCCTCTCCGCGTCTCCCCCTCTCCGCGTCCCCGCGTCAGTCTCAACCCGTCAATTTAAGGTAAATGGCACTGACTTAAGCTGGGTTCGTAGTAGGCACTTTAGTGCCAGAAGCGCTGAAGCGCTTACTACAAACTCTAAAGTCAGTGGCATTCAATTTAAGGTTGACAGACCACTAGGATAGGCGAGTCTTGGTAGAATGACTACTACATTGGGGATTCTATGAGTTAACATACATGAATTCAGTTGTTGCAGCGCTGGGGAAGTGAACCGTGCGAATTCCGCTCGATTACTACCGAATATTAGGATTGCCAATCCAGGCAACACCAGAACAGCTTCAAGTCGCCTATCGCGATCGCACTCTCCAACTTCCGCGTCGGGAATATTCGGAAGTGGCGATCGCGTCTCGCAAGGAGTTGCTGGATGAGGCGTATGCGGTTCTCTCTGACCCGGAACAGCGCTCAAGTTATGATGCTAGCTTTCTGGAGAAAACCTACGACCCAGACTCTAGTCCCTCTTTACCGTTGGAATCAACGGCGACGGCTGAACCAACCGCTACGGAGACGATTGATCCAAGTGGTCCGAGCTTAGACATCAGCAAGGAACAATTTGTGGGCGCTTTGCTGATTCTGCAAGAACTTGGGGAATATGAACTCGTCTTGGACTTAGGACAACCTTATTTACACAGTCGGGACAGCATCAGTTTGGATAAAGGTCACTTAGGCGACCCGCAACTGGTGCGACCCGATATTTTCCTCACCTTGGCGCTGGCTTGTTTGGAACTGGGGCGGGAACAATGGCAGCAAGGTGGTTACGAAAATGCCGCCTTGTCCCTGGAAACGGGTCAAGAATTACTCCTGAGTGAAGGCTTATTTCCTACGGTGCGGGGCGAAATTCAAGCCGATCTCTATAAGCTGCGTCCCTACCGGATTCTGGAATTGTTGGCATTACCCGATGAACAGATTGCCGAACGGCGTAAGGGTTTACAACTGTTGCAAGATATGTTACAGGAGCGCCAAGGGATTGACGGCAGTGGGGATGACCAGTCTGGACTCAGTATTGATGACTTTTTGCGGTTTATTCAGCAGCTACGGGGTTACCTAACGGCGGCGCAACAACAAACCTTGTTTGAGGCAGAAGCCCGCCGCCCTTCCGCCGTCGCCACCTATCTGGCGGTTTACGCCTTGATTGCTAGAGGATTTGCCCAGCGTCAACCCGCTTTAATTGCCCGGGCGAAACAAATGCTGATGCGGTTGGGGCGGCGTCAGGATGTGCATTTAGAACAAGCCGTCTGTGCGCTGCTGTTGGGTCAAACAGAAGAAGCCAGCCGCGCGTTGGAACTGAGTCATGAATACGAACCCTTAGCCTTTATTCGGGAACAGTCTCAAGGCGCTCCAGATTTATTACCGGGATTATGTTTGTATGGAGAACGCTGGCTGCAAAATTCCGTCTTTCCCCATTTCCGCGACTTGGCAGAACAAACCGCCTCGTTGAAAGACTATTTTGCCGATGAACAGGTACAAGCCTATTTAGAGCAGCTTCCCGAATCGACGCCAGCGGCGAATAACCAATGGTCAGTCAGCGCTCAGAAAAAAGCCTACACGACAACAGGCGCATCCACAGGTCGGAGTAATGGTTATTCGGGTTCCCGCGATCGCCAACCCACAGTTGTCGGCTCATACAGCACCAGAGAGCGCGATCGGGCGGCTCAGACAGCGAGTATAGGAACAAGCGATCGCGCCTCGGTATCCGGCGTCTCAACCTTACCCCCAAGCCAACGGGTAGCATCAGGAACCAGTCGGGTAGGAGAACCTGGGACTCAAACCATCAATGCGTCTGGGGATTCATCGGTAAACACAGCGGTTAAGTCAGCGCCACCCGGACGTTCCACCAAAGTCCGATCCGAAGCAGACGCCAGTCGAGTGCGTCCAGCGTCTGGGGTATCCACTCCCTCTGCTGAACCCGGACATTTGGATCAGTCCCCTCCTGGACGCCTGCAACGATTACCGGAACGCCGCAAGGGGGCGAAAAATCGGCGCTCTATCTTGCTGGTTATTGCTGGAGTCGTGGGTATCGGATTAATTGGCTGGTTGTTAATGGCTTGGATACAAAAAATCCAACAAGGTTTATCTGCACCAGCATTAGAGGGTGAACAACCAATGGTGGAACTGACTCAACCGCCGATTCCGATTCCTGAAGCCGATAGTCAGTTAATCGCACCCGGAGGTCCGCTGACCCAAGATACCGCCCAGCAAGTGATTCAAACCTGGCTTTCGACGAAATCGCAAGTGTTCGGACCCGATTATCAAATTGATCGATTGGATCAAATTCTAGTTGATCCAGTTTTGTCAGTTTGGCAGCGGCGGGCGCAAACGAATCAGCAACGGAATATTTATGCCCAGTATGATCACCAGGTTAAAGTAACATCTGTGCAAACGAATCCGGCTAATTCTGACCAAGCGAAGGTAGAAGCAGCGGTTAAAGAAGAAGCCCGTTTCTTTCAAAATGGTGAGATTAATCAGGCACTTTCATACGATGATAATTTGCGGGTTCAGTATGAGTTGGTGCGTCAGGAGGGTCAATGGTTTATTAAGGATATGGCGGTCAGGTAGGTCATTGATCAGGGAACAGGGAACAGGGAACAGGAATAGGGGATAGGTACTTCATAAAAATCCTCCTGTAGAGACGTTGCATGCAACGTCTCTACAGCTATGATTAGAAACTAAACGTCGTGCGAATTGTGCCGACCCAAATGTCATCGTTTCCATCATCATGATTGGGATTTAAAATTACATAAGCTCCCGGTGTAATCAGGATATTATCGGTAATCGGATATTTGTACTGCGCCTCGATTAAGAAAGAGGTATCATCATCCTCATCACCGCCATCAACATCCGTTAACTTGGGGGGCATTCCTCCAGCCACTGAAAAAATAGCACCCTCTTTCCCTAAGTCCAGGAAAGATACACTTGCCATCCACGTCCATAGGTCAGCATCATCTCCTTCTCTGGCACCCGCTTCAGCTTCTGCATCAATGTAACCACCCCAACCCACTAGGTTTATTGTCGGTGTAACTCGCCAGTTTCCTTGGATGCCAAAGCGCAAGGCAGACGTCGCAATTTCGCCAAAGGGTTCTTTTGCCCGTGGACTCCCCGTACTACCAGAAAGGTTGACATCTTCACCGGGATAGAAAGAATAGCCAAAAGCAAAGCCTAAATCTAAGGTTTCTGCTAAGGCTAGATTTAACTGAGAAATGGCAGTAAAATCACCATTGAATACTCCATCCTTATCGGCTGGACTCTCACTTTCACCTGTCACATACGCCACATCTAAACTCAGGGAATCACTGAAGATAATATTAGCGCCCACGCCTTGTTCAGCATTATTCCGGAAGACAAAAGGATTGCGGCGATAAAAGCGATTCAAGGCTCCTGTGCCGCTGCTTTCTAGATAGGGATTGTGTAGGTTAGCTATTTCATTAAAATCAAAGTCATTAGCACCAATGGCAATCCTGATTTTATCGCCCAAGGAAAATTCATAGATCAAGTCATCAATGACGATATCGTTATCGGTTGCCGCGCCAAATCCCAAACGAGCCATTTCTGTGCCAGTCGCCTCATCGAATTCGGGAATATTGCCCGCTTGTAAGCGAACTCTTAGGCGGTCTTCTCCCATGAAACTGGTGTCAAAGTTTAAACGAGTCCGATGACTAAAGGTAAGGTTATCACCAAACTCATCAATGTCACCATCCCCGTCAGCATCTTCGCCATCAATCCTTAAGTCTTCATCACTAAATGCACCACCCAGGTTAAAAATCACTTCCCCTTTCAGTTTGGTGGTAGTAGAGAACTGATTGTCTTCTAAGAATGCCACACGCCCTTCTAGGTTATCCACTCGTGCGCCTAAGGTTGCTAATTCTGCTTCAAATTCCTGAATTAACCGCCGCAGGGTTTCTAACTCAGTCTCGTCAAAACCACCCGTGCCAATCAAACGCTCAATTTGGTTTAAACAGGCATTTAAACCCGCCGCAAACTCGTAACGAGTTAGGGCGCGATTACCGCGATAGGTGCCATCTGGATACCCTGCAATACAACCGTAGCGTTCTACTAAACTTCGCAGCGCTTCATACGCCCAATCCCCCGGAGAAACATCTCGTAGTTGACCGACACTGGTTACTTGGTTAAGGGATTCAGCGTCATTTTCACCACTGTAGCGTTGGATTTGTTCTAGTAGTTCTTGATGAGAATCAGCCGTTGTGTTGGTGGGATTCAAGCTTGGGGGGACATCGGCAGCGATTTGTAGAGGATCAATTTCTATTGAAGTTTCCGATAACTGGCGATTGAGTTCTACTGTAGATTCGCTAGTATTTGCTGTTTGGTCAGGAATCGCCGCGTAAGTGTTGCTGACGGTGAATAGAGACAGTCCAAGTAGGGCGGGACTGATTTTCAGCGTCTTCCAGACTAGGGTTGATTTCATCGATTCACTTTCCTCACACCGAATAAACTAAAAATGCTTATTGGCTCATTCTTATGCAAAACGGGCGTTAACGCTAACTATTGGCTCGGCACAGCTAAAATGGTGCAATAGATTGGGTACGTAGTGAGGGCTTGAACCAACTCCAGCTAGGCGTTAGAGAACTAAAGTTCTCACTACAAACAAAGTCCTATTTTAGCTGTTTCAGTCCACTACTGGCTTGACACAGCTAAAATTGTGGAAGAGATTTTACCATTGAATCGGGCGTCCCTACAATTCTAATTCACCCAATTAGGTGTACCACGCCACTACTGGCTTGACACAGCTAAAATTGTGGAAGAGATTTTACCATTGAATCGGGCGCAAAGCTTTGCGCCCCTACAGTTTCCGGGCTAATAGTTAATTCATCAAATAAGCTGTGCCACGCCACTAGAGTAACTAGCGCACGATCTTGGTTGAGAGTAGGAATACTGACTACTAAGCATGGTCTAACTTTTGCCACATAGCCCAGTGTGGAAGCGATACCCTTTTACCATCATTATGAAACAGGAGGTGAAAAATCCTGTGAACAGAGAACATCGATTGAAAATTGACCCCGGTTCAAAAGTAACTGGACTAGCCATCTTAGAAGGAAGTCGAGTTTTATTTGGGGCTGAGTTAACCCACCGAGGGCCCGCAATAAAGGCAACTCTAGAAAGTCGTCGTGCTATTCGCCGGGGACGCCGAAACCGAAAGACTCGATACCGCAAGCCTCGATTCAACCGCAAACGTCCCATCGGTTGGTTGGCTCCTAGTCTCCAACATCGGGTAGACACTACTCTAACTTGGGTAAATCGGTTGAGAAAGTTGGCTCCAATTTCGAGTATTTCAATGGAACTGGTACGGTTCGATACTCAGCGACTCAATAACCCGGAAATAGCTGGTATCGAGTATCAAAAAGGAGAACTTTTTGGTTACGAAGTCCGGGAGTATCTATTGACCAAATGGAACCGTCAATGTGCTTACTGTGGAGCCTCTGGCGTTCCTTTACAGGTGGAACATATCCACCCCAAATCCAAGGGCGGCAGCAATCGGGTTTCTAACCTATGTTTGGCTTGTCAACCATGTAACATCAAAAAAGGAACCCAACCGATTAAACAGTTTATAGCATCGAAACCTGATATTTTACAGCGAATATTAGAAAAAGCCAAACGCCCCCTTAAAGACGCCGCTGCCGTTAACTCTACTCGATGGGCGTTGTATCATCAGCTAGCAGCTACGGGTTTATCAGTTGAAACGGGGACAGGTGGAATGACAAAGTTCAACCGCACCCGCTTAGGTTTACCGAAAACCCATTGGCTCGATGCTGCAAGCGTTGGACAATCAACCCCAGAAAATCTAATAACTCGAAATATTAATCCCTTGGTAATCAAGGCAACGGGACATGGGAATCGGCAAATGGCACAAATCAATAAATTTGGCTTCCCGCGTCAGAAGAAAGATGGCAGTCATAGCGTTAGAACTCGCACCAAAGAGTTTCATGGATTTAAGACAGGCGATATAGTTCGTGCCATTGTCCCCACCGGGAAGAATCAAGGAACACATGTTGGACGAGTGACAGTGAGAGCCAGTCGGGTCTTTGACTTGACTACAGTTAAAGGAAAACTGCAAAGCATCAACTGGAAGTATTTCGAGCTAATCTGGAAAGCTGACGGTTACACTTATGTCCACAAAGTCCAGAAATGTCCATTGATTTAGCGATTAGAGGAATAGCGATCGCGTTTATATCATAAAGGTGCAGATAAATCGGGGTACAGCAATGCTGTACCCCTACACCAGATGATTCAATTTCTCAACGACAGCCGAGACAGGCTTAGAAACTGAAGACAGTGCGGATAGTGCCTACCCAGATGTCATCATTGTCATCGTTATGTTCGGGGTTAAAGATGACAAAAGCGCCAGGAGTAATCGCGATATTGTCAGTTAGTTGATAGCGGTAGAACACCTCTAAATGGTAGGAGTTATCCTCATCGTCACGCTCAGATAAGATTTGGTTACCATCAGCATCGACAACCAAATCCACTGCATCATTATCGGTAACTTTAGGCGGCTGACCGAATACGACACCTAGCTTATTGCCTTCACCACCCAAATCTAGCAATGCTAAGTTAACCGCCCAGTTCCAGACCTCAGCATCATCACCTTCTCCCACAAGGAATTCTGAACCCAACATTGGGAACAATGGATTGTCGCCGAAATCGTCTTCAGCTTCAACCTCTTGATAGCCGACCCAACCACCAACAGAAAACCTGCCAAATGTGGCATTCGCTTGTATCCCGAAGGAATCGGCTGAAGTTGCTATATCACCAAAAGGTTGGCTTGCAAAAACGCTACCTGTAGACCCAGTAACATTCACAGTCCCATCTTCAAGCACATTCCCTTCTTCATCGAAGTCTGCTCCCCGGTAGTAGGAGCGCACATAAGTTCCAGCCACGGTAATATTTTCAGTGGGTTTGAATGTTATCTGACCTAAGGCAGCGAAAGTGCCATTAAAGAGTCCACTGTCCTCACCTGGATTATCACCTTCGTCAGCAAAGTAACTCGCTGACAACTCTAAGGCATCTCCCAAGCTATAGGTTAAGGTTCCACCAGCACCGCCTCCTGTCCGATAAATCGGATTGAAGCGACCAAAGCGCGATATAGAACCACTACCACTACTGTCAAAGAAAGGGTTGACGACATCAAGAATAGTGTCCTGAAACTCGCCGTTAGCGGCATCAATTTGGACAATCAGGTTGTCACCGAAGGGGAAGCGATACCACAGTTCATCAATGGCAACGTTGTTACCGTCGGCTCCATCAAACCCCAAACGGGTCATGTTAGTGCCAGTAACACCACTATTAAATTCAGCCATGTTTATGGCTTCCAAACGAGTACGCAAGCGATCGCGTCCGGTAAAGCTGGTTTCAAAGTTCAGACGTACCCGATCGCCAAAGACGGTGTTGGTGTCATCATCCCCACCATCAATCGTATCGCCGAAGGTATCAGCCAAACCAAAGATGACTTCCCCTCTCAACTTGGTTGTCGTGGAGAACTGATTATCTTCCAAGAACGCCACGCGCCCTTCCAGGTTATCCACCCGCGCACCCAGGGTTGCCAATTCTGCCTCAAACTCCTGAATTAACCGCCGCAGGGTTTCTAACTCAGTCTCGTCAAAACCATCCGTACCAATCAAACGCTCAATTTGGTTCAAACAAGCATTCAAACCAGCGGCAAATTCGTAACGAGTCAAGGCGCGATTGCCTCGATAGGTACCATCTGGATACCCCGCAATACAACCGTAACGCTCAACTAAACTACGCAGCGCTTCATACGCCCAGTCCCCCGGAGAAACGTCTCGCAACTGACCCACGTTGGTTACTTGGTCAAGAGAGGTAGATCCTTCGTTGCCATAGCGCTGGATTTGCTGCAAAATTTCTTGATTGGATTCAACTGAGGTATCTCCAGCCGCCGGAACGGGTTCAGGGAAGGTACTATCTGCCAGTTGGAACGTGGGACTAACGGTTACGCTGGATTGAGGCGTATCCGTTGCTGGGATGGGTTCAGTCAACGCTGCATCATCCAACCTGGGACTGATTGATGCTGTCGGTTCAGTGTCCAAATTCATCGCGGCTGTAGACAGATCAGCAGCCGTCGCATGGGAATTTGACTCAGCCGCCGATGCACCGCTAGCGACGAATAAAGAGGCAACCAACAGGACGGGACTTGCCTTAAACGCTTTCCAGAATAGGGTAGACATAATCATTCACAATCCTCACACCTAAGTTTAATGCCAAAACTGTAAAGCAATTGGGCTGAATGAGCAATAGCATTTTTGCTTTGACTCAAAACTATCACTAAATCTACTAATTAACTATTACCATTTTTGGGGACTACAAGGAATAGATTCTAAACCAAAAATGTTTGGCTGGATACCAGAAAAACATTAGAATTATTTATCTGGCTCAATCAGTGGAGAAATATAGAGACGTAGCCTAGCATAATCTATCTCTACTAACGGTATTTTATGCTGTGGTAATCGGTTGGTTATCCAATCGCCGAATCGCGACGACGGCTGGCTGGGGTGGATCGCTTGTGCCTTTACGGGGCCAGTTGGAACCCAGGGGAACTAGACGTTCTTGCTGGAATTTTTCTCCAGCAGTAGTTTTTATCACAAACTTACGAGTCTCAGTCTGGTTATCCTTGCGGATACCGTATTTTTCTCCAGGGTGTTGTACGGCGAGGAATAGGGTTTTTTGATCAGGACTAAAAAAGGGTCCAGTGGTTTCACATTCCATTGGTCCAATGCCAAATAAGTAAGCATTCCCCGCCATTTCCCCAGATGTGGGCAGACACCAGATCGAATTGTTGCCAAAAATGCCTTGGATATCAGTTTGACTTATGGATTCACCTGGGTCATTGACCCGACTCGCCACGGGCTGATTGTGTTTGGAGGTAGATATATCCGTCACCATCCACACATTACCATTGTTGTCAAATTCTAGATTATCGGGATTAGAAAATCCGGCACCCCCTTCAGCAGGTTCACCCCCCATGGCAAAGGACTCCCAGCGAAATGTCATCGCGGCGGGGTCATCTTGGTCTTCTACCAGACGCAGAATCCAGCCAAATTCCCAGGGAGTTTCTCCCTTCGGTCCGGTGAAAACGCGCTTATCCGGTCCGCCATCTCCCCCTGGACTCCCAGAGGTAAAGGCGATATACAGGGAACCATCCGCCGCCATATCTGTATCTTCGGGACGGGCGGTGGTGGTGGCACCAGCAGCGTTGGCGGCAAAATGGGCGTCGATTAAAATTGCTCCTTGTTTTTCGATATCATTCCCTTGGTATAGATCCCCCAGTGTGGCAAACTGCTGTTTAAACGCCAAGGCTTCCGCATCGGTTGTCACCTCAACAATGCCTCCCTGGGGACGCTTGGGTAAGGGGACTAAGCTGCCTTCCACGGTACTGGGTAACACGGGGTTGACGGGAGTATTGGGTGTTAATGCCATCCAGCGCCCTGTCCCATCCGGTGCAAATACCGCCGCGTACAGCATTCCCTCCGCCATTAAACGGGAATTGGCTTTATCGGTCGGATCACTAACTGTGTCTTTACTGACAAACTTATACAAATGACCCCCTCGACGATCGCATCCCGAATATACCGCTAAGGGTTTCCCCGATACAACCTTAAACGCCACGGCTTCATGACGGAATCGACCCAGCCAAGTGTGTTTTGTGCCATAATCATTGGCATCAGCCGGATCAACTTCTACCATCCACCCATATTTATTCCCAGCTAAACCAAAAACATTACCTCGTCCATCGACAAAGTAATCGTTAATAATAAACGGAAGCGCGGCGGGGTCAAAGGACGTCCCATCGGCGTAAACGGGTTCTGGCACTTGGTCTTGAAAATTTTCCTCTGCACTGAATACCGTTCCCCAAGGCGTGGTTCCGCCAGCACAATTTTGGCATGTACCAATAATGCGATCGCCTAAGCCATCACGATACCCTTGTGCTTGAGTCTTCTGGAAAACCGCGACAGCAGGACCGGTGGCTTTAAGATAGCGATCGTCTGCTAATCCAGAGATTCCAGTAATCCGACGATCCGCCGCAGAATTCGTCCGCATCCAGGTTCCATCGGCTGTTCGACGCAGTGAAATCACACCCAATCCCTGATCAATCAAACCCGCTTGGGAAATCTGGCGAATTTTCGCTTTTAGCGGATCAGCATCGGGTAAAGCAAAGGCATTAATCTTACCATCACTCTTCGCCGCCACCGCTTTAACCTCCTCAAATGGTAATGATTCACCGATGACCTGAGAATAGGTTTGCATCCAGGTGCCACCGCTAATATATTCAAAATTAATGGTCAGGTATCCTTCATTTTGACCTGTTTCTATAAACGATAAATAATCATTGTTATAACCAAAGCGAGAATCCCCCACCGGATCTCCCCAAGCGCCAATCACATCGTAGGTAAAGCCTTCTGGCAGTACCAAGTCATCCACCACCTCATAGCGGCTGTAGGCTTCGATTTGTTTCGTTGATGCCACGCGATCGCTTTCTAACGGTAGGGGACCCTTGACGGGTTGAAAACTCAGATTACCTGTATTTGGGTTAACTTGGGTTAATGAACCAGAACCCTTCTGAGCCGGAGTACTACAAGAACCCAGTGCTACCGTTCCGGCACTAGCTCCCAGAAATAGCAGAAAATGACGACGTTTGAGAGCCATAGCTCACCCTTCCCCCTTTCAGATTTTGGTTTGGTTAGAGGAATATCCTAGATGCGATGCAAGGATATCCTAAAGTGTGCAGGTTATAAATGGGTAAAGTATTGGTAATCGTTGGGTTAAGCTGCTTCTAGTAACGATGAATAAGGGTGGGTTTTGTTGTTCAGGTATTGGTGAGACTGGGCGGGTTTTGTTGTTTAGGTATTGGTGGGGTAGGGCGGATTTTGTTGTTTAGGTATTGGTGGGGTAGGGCGGATTTTGTTGTTCAGTTATTGGTGGGGTAGGGCGGGTTTTGTTGTTCCGTTATCGGTGGGGTAGGGCGGGTTTTGTTATTCCGTTATCGGTGGGGTAGGGCGGGTTTTGTTGTTCAGTTATTGGTAAAAAGCTAGCGTTAGTTCCTAAACCCGCCCCTACAGTTCCTAAACCCGCCCCTAGAATCTTCTGCCTTCTTCTCTAGGAACGATGACCTGTAACAATATAGGTTACTCGTTGACCGATGTTGGTCGCATGGTCAGCCATACGTTCGATATGACGAATTGCCAAGACCAAGAGTACAATTGGCTCCACTACGCCTGGAATATCTCGCTGAAAGGCTAACGTTTGATAGAGCTGATCGTAAGCATTATCGACTTGATCATCTAATACTTTAACCGCTTGTCCAGCCGTCGCATCTAAATCCGCTAATGAGGCTAAACTCGACGCTAACATCGCTTGAGCATGGTGGGACATTTCTTCAATTTGGGGTATACAAGGATGAGGCGGGTAAGCGAATAGTTTTACCGAAATTTCCGTTAAATCCTCAGCATAATCACCAATACGTTCCAAATCTCGGATTAACTGCATAAACGCACTGACAAGGCGTAGATCTTGTGCCACTGGCGATTGAAGTGTGAGCAGAGAGGCACACTCTATTTCTATATGGCGGTAGTAGCGATCAATTCGTTTCTCAACGGAGGTAATTTCCTGGATTGCCTCCAAATTTTGGTAAAATAAAGCTTGATGACCCAGGCGGAATGAATTTTCCACCAATGCGCCCATCCGCAGCACATCCTGCTCTAAGCGGTTAAGGCAGCGTTTAAAATGATTGCGATCGCAAGGGCGGTTTGCAGAAGATAGACTCACCTCATCCTCATTTGTGGCTGAACACCTCCTGCCTACTCGATCGTAGGGGCAAAGAGGAAAACCACACCTCCTAACTCAATGTACTGATACAAAGTGGTGGGTAAAAAGAGGTACACTTTCTACCCAATTGCCTAATGTTTTCAGGCGCATCCCCTGTACGGGGACAAGTTAGCCTCGTCCATACTGTCTATGGACGGGGTGATTGACTTGCCCGAGGACAAATTCAATTCTGTCTACTTCTATTGATAGCAGATTAAGGTTAAATTGGAGTAAACTATTGTGCTGGCAAGTGGGGGGTGGTGATTTATCATTCGTCACAGAACAGGCAACAGGCAACAGGCAACAGGCAACAGGTAAGGTAGAGTTTTAAGTTAATTTCCTCATCACCCCATCACCCCGTCACCCCATCACCCTCAAGCCAATTCAAACTCTCGTGTCTCCCCTTCAACCATCTCATACACCTCACCCTGGAAACCAATGCAGACAGGTTGAGACCAGCCGCGATCAAACGAGACAGTTATTTTTTCATCCGTAAACCGCAGTGATAGCCAGTGTCCTCGATAGCGCAATCGCAGGCGTGTATCGGATAGTTCCTGGGGTAGAGACGGATTAAACCACAATACCTGATCGCGAATGTCCAACCCGGTATAACACCGTTGCATCAAATCCACCGTTCCCGCCATCGCCCCTAAGTGGATGCCTTCAGGCGTTGTCCCTCCCTGAATGTCATCAATGTCGCTATGAAGAGCCTCTTTAAAGAATTTCCACGCTTTTTCCCGGTCAGATCGGGATAATACCCAGGAATGCACCATCCGGCTGAGCGTGGAACCATGGGAGGTTCGCTGCATATAATAGTTAATATTCCGGGGGATGGTTTCCGCATCGAAGGGGTAGCCCATATATTCAAATAGATCCTGCAACGTCTCCGACGAGAACAGATAGAACAGCATCAGTACATCCGCCTGCTTGCTGGCTTTGTAGCAGTTCGCATCCTCGTCTTCCGCCTCTAAAATACGATCAAGGCGCTGGATATCGCCGTATTTTTCTCGGTAACCTTCCCAATCAAATTCCTTCAGGTTCTCATACCCCTCAAACTGGCTAATTATTCCTTCCTCGTGGAACGGAACAAACATTTTGCGACTAATCTCTTCCCAGCGAACCAGTTCTTCGTCCCCGATGTTCAGAACTTCGGTTAACTCTTCGCGGCGCTTTTCGTCGAGTAACTGTAACACGCCACTGGCACAACGTAGTACCCATGCCGCCATTACGTTGGTGTAAGCATTGTTATTTAATCCCGGCGTATCGGTATCGGGATAGTGGGTGTGGAATTCATCGGGACCCATAACACCCCGGATCTCATAGCGATCGCGCTCTGCATTATATATCGTAATACTTGCCCAGAAACGGGCGAGTTCCAGCAACAGTTCTGCGCCGTAATACGAGAGAAATTCTAGGTCATTCGTCGCTTGGTAGTACCGCCAAACGTTATACGCAATTGCCGCATTGACGTGTCGCTGAAAATTGGAGTTATCCGGAATCCAACGTCCAGAACGAGGATTCAGGTGCAATTCCTGGCTTTCCTCGCGTCCATCACTACCACTTTGCCAGGGAAACATGGCGCCCTGGTATCCGGCTGTACAGGCTAAATGCCGCGCTTCGGTGAGGCGGCGATAACGATACATTAGCAGAGAACGGGTCAATTCCGGTAGGCGCAGATTCAGGAAGGGAAAAATGAATAACTCATCCCAGAGAATATGTCCCCGATAAGCTTCCCCATGCCATCCTCGCGACGGCACACCCACATCCCGATCAATGGTATTGGGTGAGGAGGATTGCAGCAGATGGAAGATATGTAACCGTAAAATAAACTGGGTGTCCACATCGCCGTTTTCTAGGTTAATATCGGCAATACTCCAGAGATGACGCCATTTCTGCTGATGCGATCGCAATAAATCAGCAAAGCCTGACGCTCGGCGGATAGTCTTCCTAGCTTCTAGTCCAGGTTCACTGATGGCAAAGTCCCTGGATGTATAAATCGCGACAATCTTCTCAACCCGCAGTTCCTTCTGTTGCTGACAGGGTACAACTAAGTGCTGGGCAATCCGTCCATTCTCATCCCGACGTTCTCGCTGCGTCGGCACCACCACATCGCCCTCGAAGACTTGGGTTCGCGCCGCTTGAGTCATGCGGATATGAGATTGATTGGTGCAAACACTTAGAAAAATCGCGTCTTCACCCTCATAACCCATCTCTAGGATGTCTAAATGCTTACTATTAAGCTGTCGATAACGCTCAACATTCTGATTGGATACAGTCCCATCGAGTGCCGAACGAATCTCGATTTCTCCTGACCAATTATGGGCAATTAGCCGCCACTCAATCGCCGCCAAATGGGGGTTTTCTTGATGCACAATCCGGCGGCTGGTGAGGGTAAATTCGCGCTCGTTGGCGTCACGGAACCGCACTTTTCGTTCCAGCACGCCACACTGTACGTCTAAGCGATAGGAAAACTCCAATACGTCAACCGCATCAATATCAAACCAGTCACCATCTTTGGGGCGAAAGTTCAGGGGAAGCCAATTGGGAAAATTAACCAGATCTTCGCTTTCCAGGACACGACCCGCTATATTGGTTTCCAGCCGATTATACCCCCCAGCTAAGTAAGTACCAGGATAATGAGAACCTCCGGCATTCACCTCCTCAAAAGCGCCGCGTGTGGCAATGTAGCCATTCCCCAAGGTACAAAGCGCTTCTCGTAATCCCTGTTGTTCGGGTTTCCAGTTGGGATAGATTAGTTGCCAATCGTGCGTTTGTCGTTCAGCCACGATTCAAATTCCTTCTAATGTCTTCAATAATGCTTGGAAAAACTGCTTCACCTCGTCGGGGTTTTGCAGATAATAATCAGCCTGGGTTGGTTCGTCTGGCATACCCACACGAATGCCAATCCCGCGATCGCGCAATGCTTGGAAGGCATCTTCGTCGGTGGTATCGTCGCCTAAATACATCGGCAGCACATTTGGGGTGTTGATGTCAAGTTTATCTAGCAACCAACAGACAGTACGCCCTTTATCCCAGGGTACGTCTGGCTGTAGTTCAAATATCTTTTTACCGCTACTTTGGCGTAACTGTGGATGGTTTTGAACCACCTGATCAACAATGGCTTGAATCGGTTCTATATCTGACTCAGCCACTTCTCGATAATGAAGGGCGATCGCAAACCGTTTCCGTTCCACTTTCGCCCCAGGAATGGGTTTAAGTTGTTCCCGTAGCTGGTTTTCCGCCTGATCTAATTCCGGGAGGCTGGCTTGGGCTTGTTGTTGCTGCATTTGGATACCACCGCCTGCTACATCAAAGCCGTGGCTACCTGCATAGTAGAGTTTATCGATACCCACCATGTTCTGCACATCCGCCAAATCCCGTCCACTAATTACCGCCACAATTACCTGATCGGATAACTGTAGCAGTAGCGATCGCATGTCCTGAGATAGGGTGGCGGCTTCGGGACGTTGTACAATCGGCGTCAGTGTCCCATCATAATCGGTAAATAAGGCTAATTGGTGATCGCGCAGTCGATTCTCAATAGCGCTAATTTGTTCTAGGGCTGAGGGTAGGAATTGAGCGGTGTTCTCTGGCGTTACCGAGATATCGCGTAAATCGCGAACCACGACATCCGCACCATGCTGGCGTAAGGCGTCACCACCGCCATCGCGCACCACACCCACAACTAAACCAAACTGTCCCGCTTTTCCTGCTTTCACCCCCGATATCGCATCTTCAACCGCGATCGCATTTTCCGGTTCCACAGCAAGTTCACGGGCGGCTTGTAAAAAGATATCGGGTGCGGGTTTACCATTAAGGTTCAGTTGTGCAGAATCAACGCCATCCACCTTCGTATCAAACAGATGCATTAACCCCGCCTTATCCAAAATCGCTGCACAGTTGCGACTGGAGGAGACAACCGCCGTTTTCACGCCCTGGTTTCGCCAGTGATGAATCTGTTCGACTGTATCAGCATAGGTTTCCACGCCTTCCTGTTCCATGACATCCAGAAAAAGCTGATTTTTGCGATTCCCCAGCCCACAGATGGTTTCCTGATCACTGGAATCATCAGGATTTCCTTGGGGTAATTCAATCCCACGGGAGGCTAAGAAGCTTTTTACCCCGTCATAACGCGGCTTCCCATCCACGTACTCGTGGTAATCCCCATCAATATCAAAGGGCGTGTAATCCTCTCCCTGGCGTTGGGAATGGTGTTGCAGATAATCATCAAACATCTGCTTCCAGGCTTTAGCGTGTAAACGCGCCGTCTGGGTAATGACGCCATCGAGATCTAAAATGACCGCTTTATACTGGTTTTCGCTCATAACTTAGCTGATAGTCGTTCACCACTTGGCGCGATACCTCCGAAATAGTTTCGGACGATTGCACGACCAAAAGATCAAGGAGTAATCCTTATCTGTTGGTTAGTGTACTGGGGGATTAAAGGGTATCGCCTCAGTCTTTAGAGGAATTTGCTTGGTCAGGACGTATTACCATGAGTTGACACAAAAATCTTGTATCTTGGTTCAGATTTTACCCCAATCGCCAACAGGTCAAAAATCTTACTGGCTTCTCTATTTAGAGCTTTGTTAACCAAGCGTTAGATCTTTCTTAAATTTTGTGCGATCGCGTCACCCAATGTAGGGCAAAAGGCAGAAGGTTAGTCGCCGCCATGTAGGGGCGACCCGCTGGTATTAATGAACAACACTATCCACTCAATTCGGTCGGGTCGCCCTGTTCTCACCTGTTGGGATTAGAACCTAATTTCTTAGGATGAAACGGGTTGACAAAAAAACAGTTTCTATGATTCAATAAACAGTATAATCGGAATAGGTGTGCGCCTATAGACTCTGATTAATTCAATTGCCTGCCTTCCCTGGCAAAGAATTCTTGAATATTCCCTTCATCCTGTTAATTTGCCTGATTGCCGCCATGTAGGGGCGACCCGCTTGCATTAATGAACAACCCTATCCACTCAATTGGGTCGGGTCGCCCTGTTCTCACCTGTTGGTATCAGAACATCTAAACAGATTCAATCCGAATAACCTTTAACAGCAAGCCACTCATGGAAATTCAGATCGCCCTACCCGATGATGTCGCGCATTCGTTAGAACTTAAATGGGGTAGCTTGGAACGCAGGCTACTAGAAATGATAGTCATTGTCGCCTATCGTGAGGGTTCGATTAGTGTCGGTAAAGTGCGAGAATTACTGGGAATGTCTACCCGCTTGGAGGTTGATACATTTCTCAAAGCCACAGGTGTCGAGTTACACTATAATGAAGCGGACTTGGAAGCGGATTGGCAAACCCATAAACAATTACGCCAAGAAGGAAATTTGTCATTAGTCATTCGTCATTAGTCATTCGTACTTTCTTGCAGCGCTATCAATCCGAAAACTTGTAGGGGCGGGTTTAGCCAAAATATTGAGGGGAAATCCGATAACTTCTATACAAAACCCGCCCTTCCCCAGAATTTCGATAGGTTTCTTTACTGTGAGAATCAACCGTTTGCCATTGGTGTTTACTTAAGCTTGTGATTACGCGATTAACGTTGAGATCCCCCTAAATCCCCCTTAAAAAGGGGGACTTTGATTGATTTGTTTATTGCAAGGGGGATTTTGATTGATTTGTTTATTGCAAGGGGGATTTTGATTGATGTTTTATTGTCCCCTTAAATGACTGGGCTTAATTTCTGGTTCACTCCTAACAAAGGGTAAAATGTCTTGTTCCCCCCTTTTGAAGGGGGGCTAGGGGGGATCTCTTATTACCGTATTTGGCAACAACTCAACACCACTTCCCCACCTGTACGGGCTTGGAAACCAAGTACGGGCTTGGAAACCAAGCCCCTACGCGGACGCTTCTGGATACCGTTGCAAGAACCTACATCCGCCTCACCCGATTCAAAATGTCCCTAACCGTCTCCGCATCGGGGGATTTCAGATGCTGTAAGATAGCCAGGGATTGCTGCAAATTTGTTCGGCTAGCGCCACGGTTCCGCCAGCAATGCCGACAATCGTGGCAATTACTGCCATTGTCCCCTCTTTTTGAGTTTGTGCCTCATAGGATACCGACAACCCCCGAATCCCCATCAACTCAGACACAGCGGGTTCAGCAGCTTCCCCCGCGATCGCAACTGTTCGTAGTAAGGGCTTTAGCCTTATTTTGTTTAACAGCTATCAACCCAACCTACAACCTATTCCACCCTTGTAGGGGCGCAAGGTTTGCGCCCAATATAATGCCAGGAATTGAGAGGATAGTCATTTTTAAACGCAGAGGTACGCAGAGGTTTCCGCTCCAGGTAGCAGAGGGATTGAACGTATTAGAGAGAAGGTTTTATAAAGTAGAGGGAAGAAGATAAGATAAAACAATAGAATGAATTCCCTATTCCCTATTCCCTATTACCTATTCCCTATTCCCTAAAAATAACTAATTACAAGGCAATTGAATCTGTAACCAAGCCCCCCCAGTTTCCGGATGATTCTTAGCATTCACTGTACCACCGTGAGCCTGAACAATTTGCTGAACGATCGCCAAACCTAAACCACTCCCACTACTGCGCCCCAATGTGGTTACATTCTCAGACGTAGGTTGCCGATATCGCGAGACATCTCCTCGATAGAGTCGCTCAAACACACGAGGTAAATCATTCCCTGAAAACCCCGCACCTTCGTCAATAATATCGATTTGCATCAACGCTTTTTCCGTTGGCTTAGCCTGGGTTGAAGTGCTGACCTCAACTCGAATCAATCCTTGCGGGGGACTATGCTTAATACTGTTATCTAATAAATTCAAAAAAACTTGGATCAGTCGAGACTCATCGGCTTTAATCGGTAAAGTATCGGGTCCACGATAGGCAAGATGCAAATCTTTTTGCTCTGCCAAAGGTTCCAATCGTTGCCAAGCTGACTGAATTAAAACGTTTAGGTCGAGGGATTTATAGGTAAGACTCTTGTTGGGATCTTGTTCAAGATGGCTGAGTTCTAGCCAATTTTGAATTAGGTCAATCAACCGATTAATTTCTTGCAGGAGTTGCTCAACCCAACGGCTTTCTGGCGGGTTAACCCGTCCTTGCAACGCTTCTGCAACTAAGCGAATCGACGTGAGTGGGGTTCTCAATTCGTGGGCTAAATCAGACACCCACTGATTGCGAGATTCTGAGAGTTCAATTAAAGGTTGTCGATTCTCCAGAAACACGCCAACTTGCCCATTAGCGAGGGGCCAACCATACGCCCGCAACGTGAGCGATCGCACTTCACTCATCGCCGCACCATCCATACAGGCGGGATGAAATACCCATTCTTGGCTCGTCGATTGTTGCTGTTTTCGCGTTTTCTCGATTAACTGATCCAGTTCGTAGGATCGCACCACCTCTAGCAGTAAGCGAATCTGTCCGGGTTCCCAGCGGTCAATTTGCAACAACTGACGCGCCTGCTGGTTACACCAAATTAAATGATTGTCTTCATCTACTTGTAAATATCCGACGGGCGCGACTTGAAATAGGGATTGAATCGCGTTGAGTTGGTCTTCTAAGACAAGGCGCTGCTGATTCGCTTGGGCAATCGCTCCCCGTAAACGAGACTCTAAGGGAAAGGAGTTACTGGTCGAATTGACTGGTAACAACTCCAAGGTTTGCTTGAGCTGCTGTTTGGTGCGGTGTTGTAACCATAAGCCAACCCCAATTCCTAGAGCTAGACCCAAGAGAAATGTCAAGAGGGTCATGGGTGTGATCAATGAGACTATTACCAAGCGATGGTTTAGTTATTGTAACCTTTTGACAGGACAATAGAGGTACTGATTTGGGTAAGATGCGATCGCCGGTGTCGCATCTCAATCAATTAGCCAAATCGGTAGCCGAAGCCACGAACGGTAATCAAGTATTCCGGTTGACTGGGGTCTTTTTCTAATTTTTCCCGCAGCCAGCGAATGTGAACATCGACAGTTTTGGTATCTCCCAGAAAATCGGCTCCCCAAACCTGATCAATTAACTGTTCACGAGACCAAACCCGACGCGGATACCCCATAAACAATTCCAACAGTCGGAATTCCTTGGGGGAGAGATTCACCTCCTCACCCCGCACCGTGACCCGGCATTCTTCGGGGTAGAGGGTAATATCCCGTAACTGCAACATCGGCTTTTGCGGTATGGAACTATAGCGGTGACGACGCAGCAGGGCGCGACACCGGGCGATGAGTTCTCGCATACTAAAGGGTTTAGTCAGGTAGTCATCGGCACCGACTTCCAACCCCAACACCCGATCCGTTTCACTGGCTTTGGCGCTGAGAATCAAGATGGGAATAGAATTCCCTTTATACCGGATCAAGCGACACAGATCGAGTCCGTTCACCTGAGGCAACATCAAATCCAGGATCAACAGGCTAAAGTTACACTCCTCCTCATTGGAGTCACCCTCGGACAGAAGGGTTAAGGCGGTACGACCATCAGCAGCCGTCACCACGTCATAACCTTCTTCTTGTAAGGACAACATCAGCATTTCTCGGATGAGATCCTCGTCTTCTACAACCAAAATGCGGTTAGATTGTGCCAGTTCTGGAGTAGAAGGGCTTTGCGGTAGATCGACAGAAAGCATAAATGGTAAGGAATTTGGGTATATGAACGTCTAAGCCAAGATATACACCAAAATCATGGTGTTGAAACTATGAATAGATAGAACTCTACGTCTAGATTGACACAAGATTCAGCTTGTGTGGCTATGTCCTGTCAATTTTTGCAGACTGAAAACAATTTGCACAATTTTATTGCCGATTCTCCCATGCTGACATACACTAAGGATAGTGTAATACATGTCATACGCAAGTATGACAGAATGAGGGGTCTTACAGAAACAAAGCAGGAGGCTGGTAACCCTAGTCCCCCTGCTTTCACTTTTTTAGAAGGGATAATGCTGTTACATTTGATGACCTGGATCGAGGTTGAGGAGTACTTGAAGCGATCGCCAGGAATTATTCTGCCGATTGGTTCAACCGAACAACATGGACCAACGGGATTAATTGGGACTGATGCGATATGCGCTGAAGCGATCGCCCGAGGCGTAGGTGAAGCGACGAATGCGATCGTTAGTCCCACAATTAGCGTGGGGATGGCGCTGCATCATACAGGGTTTCCTGGTACGATCAGCCTGAAACCCAGTACCTTAATTCATGTCATCCAAGATTATTTAGTCAGCTTAACCCGGGCTGGATTTAGCCGATTTTTCTTTATTAATGGTCACGGTGGTAACGTGGCAACGCTGAAAGCCGCCTTTTCTGAGAGTTACGCCTATCTCTGGGATCTCAACATTCCCAACAGCGATCAAGTCAGATGTCGCCTTGCTAACTGGTTTACCTGTAAATCGGTGTATCAGTTAGCCAAACAATGGTATGGTGACCAGGAAGGGTCTCACGCCACACCCAGCGAAGTGGCGTTAACCCAATACCTTTATCCCGAAGCAATCAAGAACGCCCCATTAGCGGCGAATGTCGCCTCTGGACATCCCATTTACGGGGCGACAGACTTCCGCCGTCGCTATCCTGATGGACGCATGGGGTCTAACCCCGCCTTAGCCAAACCGGAACATGGTCAACAATTCTACGAGATGGCGGTGAAGGAAATAAGTCAAGCCTATCTGGAATTTTTGCATACCGAGTAACCTTCCACACATCAAATCAATTAGAATTACGCCCGGAAACCGTAGGGGCGCATGGCGTGCGCCCGATTCAATGGTAAAATCTATCCCACCATTTTAGGTGTGCCACGCCACTACATTAAACGATTACCCCGCAATTCCTCTCAACGCTGAATCTCTCATATTACAGCGTGAGCCTCCTTGCGGAAAGAAGGTGACAGTCGGCTAGAGACAGGTTAAACTCTTAATTAAACCACGCCTGCTGGTCAAACCAACAATAGGGTATGGTGTTTCCTCGGTGTATTTGCTACAAGTGAGCAGATTTGGATTGGGCACAGAGCGATCGCTCGACTCCAACTCACGATTCAATCAGTAGGAAAGTGATTCCTCAGAGGAAGATTACGGGGATGAATGCGATCAATTTTACTGTCGCGATTTGTACCTATAACGGCGCGAATCGTTTACCAGAGGTTCTGGATAGGTTGCGATCGCAGCAAGGCACAGAGCCTATTTCCTGGGAAATTATTGTCGTTGATAATAATAGCACGGATGATACGGCTAAGGTCGTTCAGGAGTACCAAGCGAACTGGTCGGAACCTTATCCTCTTCATTATTACTGGGAACCTGAACAAGGACTAGCATTTGCTAGACGATGTGCCATCCGAGAAGCCAAAGGTGCTTTAATCGGTTTTCTGGATGACGATAATTTTCCCCAACCCAATTGGGTAGCCCAAGCTGATCATTTTGGGCAATCTCATCCAAAAGCTGGGGCGTATGGAGGACAAATCCATGGCAAATTTGAAGTCGAACCCCCGCCCGGATTTGAGAGAATTGCCCGTTATTTTGCCTTGATTAAAGGAACGAAACCCTATTGTTATAACCAAAAGTATGCCTCTACCCGCAAAAAGATGTTTCCTCCAGGAGCCGGAATCGTAATTCGCAAACAGGCTTGGATAGAAACTGTCCCTGAACGTCCCCTGCTCCCTCAAACCAATGAAGATTTAGAAATGCTGTCATACCTCTGGCAAGGCGGTTGGGAACTATGGTTCAATCCAGCCATGGAAATTGACCATTTTATTCCTAAATCCCGTTTTGATAAAGAGTATCTGCGGCGTTTCTTTCAAAATAATGGTCGGCTACGATATCAGGTGCGAATGTTAGCCTATAAACCCTGGCAAAGACCCCTGGTTGTACCGATCTATCTAGGCAATGATATCAGAAAACTAATCCTCCACTTTCTCAAATATCGTTCTGTGCTGAAAACGGATGTTGTTGCTGCTGGAGAAATGGAATTACTGCTCACGATTCTCCTGCGGAATTTTTATAAATAAATCATTGGATTTGATTGACTATGAAAAATTTAAATAGAGTTGACTCTAAAGATATAGCATTAACAGGCACAGAACTCCTATGTTTTGTAATTGTCAGGAATGAATCCAAACGTTTGCCTTTTTTCTTAAACTACTATCGCGAAAAAGGAATATCTAAGTTTTTTATCGTCGATAACGACTCAGAAGATAAGACCTTAGACTATTTAATCCAGCAAGAGGATGTCTATACGTGGCATACTCAAGAATCTTTCCAGGACAATAAACTAAATTGGCTAGAAGGGTTACTCAAAAATTACGGTCAAAATCACTGGTGTTTAATCGTTGATGCCGATGAAATTCTCTATTATCCCGATTGTGAAACCCGCAGCCTAAGCGATTTTTGTCGCCAAATAGAATGGCAAGGGAAAAATGCCGTTCAAGGGATTATGTTAGACATGTATTCGCAGCAGCCTGTTCAGGAAGCCTACTATAGTCCGGGAGATGACTTTTTAGAGATTTGTCCCTATTTTGATAGACAGTATTATCATCACCAGGAAGGAACAATCAGGGATTATTATTGGGGAGGATTGCGACAACGTATCTTTGGCAGTGAGGATAAACGAGGCAAGAAGCCCTACTGTTTAACCAAGTTTCCTTTGCTTAAATACAATGATACTATGATATTTTATTCAGAACATGTCACAAAAAATATAAAAGTTTCTTCGACAACGGCGTGTTTGCTACACTTTAAATATTTTTCATTTTTTATCGATTACGTGCAATCAGAAATCCAGAGGAATCAGCACTGGCAAGGAGCCGTCGAATACCAAAAATATGCTCAACTTATTGCCGAAAATAAGCCACTAAACCTGTACGAGCCAGAAATTTCTGTGCGGCTGAAAAATAGTCAGCAGTTGATAGATATGGGGATTATAAATCGGGGAGTACTTATGGATAAACGATTAGGATATGTAAGCTTATTGTTAGAATTATTTTATGACACTAAAATACTGGGACGTGCATTCCTTAAAGTTTTGTCCCAAAAAATTAGAGTTCCACCACAAATACCAAAGAGTCATCTGTATCTACCCAGATCCAAGTAAAACTGTTTCGTTATTACATAAAAAAATGCAATTAATGCATCCGGGTCTGAAAGACATTCTGCTCGTTGAGCAATATATCAAGACTAAAAAAATAGGGTTTTTATCTATAGAAACTGATTTACCCCTTTGGTTCAAAAAAATCAGCCAATCAATTCCAAATTACTCCATAGGACTTCAATTTCGCCGCGAGTACCGCCACATTTCAATGGGGATTAGAGCATTTCAGCTTAAAGATATCGATACAATTTTTATATTTGAAATCTATAACCAACATTTATTAGGAGTTCTGCCTTTACTAGCTTTAACAGGAAAACAGGTATTGATTAGCTTACATGGTAATCAACAATTTGCCATGACTAGCAAAATCAAATTATTCGGATTAGTCTACCTAAAAAGGTATCTGCAACTTTTCAACAATTTAAAAGTCGTTTTATTTGAAATCGATGATCATGTTATCCCAGATAAATTTCGCTTACCAGCGTCATCCAAGATAATTATCCCTCATCCAATCCTTAGCGAAGTCACGCCCAACCGGAAACCCGGTGAACGCTTGCCTATAGATGCCAAAATTAAGATAGGGGTGGTGGGGATGATTCGACAGGATAAACCTATCTCAAAACTAATTGGCAGATTACAGGAATACATCAGCTCAAATTCTGATCAATGCGAACTAATCATAGGTACACCCTTTGGTCAAAAACCTGATTATTTAGATCAATTAGGAGTAGCTCTCTACGATACCACCAAAGAAGAGGACTATATCAGTGTATTAAAACAGATTGATATTTTGGTCATTCACTATGACAAAGATCGTTATTACTACCGCACCAGTGGTGTGATTAGTGATGCCGGATCGTGTGGCTGTTATATTATTGCCTCTGATTATCCAGTTATTAAGCATCAAGTGAATGCCCCTGTCCCCATTGGTGCAACATTCTCAACGTTTGACGAAATTGGTTTCCTAATTAATCAAGCCATCACTCATATTCGCCAGAAGGGACAGGATAACCACTGGATTTGGCGAGAACAACGAACCGCAGAAGCGATCACAAAACTCCTCTTCCCCAAAACACATAACTAAGTAGGGCTTGCTGAATAACTGTTGTGGTGAGGGGGAGCAATGTAGAGACGCGCCATGGCGCGTCTGGGAGCTGGGGGAGCGAGGGTACATTTTACCTCAACAGAGGGTTGAAACCATTGCCCATTGCCCATTGCCTATTGCCTATTGCCTCTCCCCACCACAAGACTTATTCCGCAGCCCCTAATTAGGTAAAAATCCCCGCTCTAACATCGTCCTTAAATTGCTGTAGTCTTGTCTCTAGTTCATGGGTAAGACGCTCAACGATGAACTCATCACTTAAACTAGGTTTGACTGTTTTGGCAATATCCATAAGTTGTCGGGCGACTCGCTGATTTGGATCACCGCCAATTTGATTAAACACGCTTAATTGCTCCTGTTTTAACCAATCTATCCAGTAATTAATTTCTGGGCGAATACGCAAGCGAGTCGAAGGAGCCTCAGGAAACACAGGATAGAAATCCCAGAGAGGCATAACATACTGAGGTTGGTATTCAATACCTAGAGACAGGCACCAATCCTGCCATTTAAAGGAATTAATATTGGCACTGGTTTTGATCGGAATCCAAGGCACTCGTAGGGCATCCGCAATGATAGCACCATGCATGGCTTCAGCGAGTAATACCTCAGTTTGGCTAATTGCTGATAAAATGTTTTCAATTGACCAACGCGGATCAATATCGGCGAATCCCAGTTGTTCACAGATAGCACTCCAGGCTGAACTGGCTAGGATAGCGTGCTTGAAATGAGGCATAAAAGCAAAGCGCTGGGTTTTAGAATGATTCGCCGGAAATAATCGCCTTACCAGTAAGCCAGCATCGGTAACGGCGGCTTCTTTGGCAACACCAAGCGCTTGGGCAGACAGGGGTCCTCTGAGGCAATATATCGTCCAAGACTGATTAATTTTGGGTACAGTTCCATATCCATATCCTACACCCGTTCCAAATACGATGGTTTTCTCTGCCTTGGGTAATTTTTTGTTGAGTAACGTCCCAATTCCTACAAAAAGGGTTCGTCCGTCTTCATCCAGAATGTTGGGTATTAATTGGTTCCAGATCCAAGGGTTGAGTTCATCACCAAAATTGGCGTATTCATCGGATTTGTAGTAGTAGAGCTTCATTTTTCATTTTATTGTTATCCCACATTCTGTACGCCCAAAACTCTAAAAGTCGTCTTCCTCTTCCTCATTGGCATCATTTGCCTCATTTGCTGAATTCTGGCGCAATCCTCCCGGTAACGCGGCAATAATTGCATCCAGTACCCTGGAAACTGGGATCACCTCAATATCCAGATCCGGTAACACTTGACCCTTGGGAACGATCGCCCGTTTAAATCCTAATTTGGCGGCTTCCTTTAACCGTAGTTCCATTTGCGACACCAACCGCACCTGTCCCCCTAATCCAACTTCGCCAATCATCACCGTGCGCGGATCAACCATGCGATCGCGAAATGACGCCACGACTGCAATGGCAATTCCCAAATCCGCCGCCGGTTCCTCAACGCCCAACCCGCCAGCCGTAGCCACATAAGCATCTAATTTAGACAGAGGAATCCCTACCCGTTTTTCCAAGACTGCCAAAATTTGCTGTAATCGACTATAATCCACGCCAGTGGTTGAACGACGCGGCGCACCATAACTGGCGGGGGACACTAACGCCTGCAACTCGACTAAAATCGGACGAGTCCCCTCACAAGCCACCACCGTCGCTGTACCCGGACTCATTTCATCCCGATTGCCCAAAAATAGCTCCGACGGATTCACCACCTCCTGCAACCCCTTATCCACCATTTCAAAAATCCCGATTTCGTGAGTTGCACCAAACCGATTTTTTACCGATCGCAGCAGACGATGAGAGGCAAAGCGATCGCCCTCAAAATACAATACCGTATCCACCAAATGTTCCAGCACCCTCGGTCCTGCGATCGCCCCTTCTTTGGTTACATGTCCGACAATCAGTAAGGTAATATTTGCCCGCTTTGCTACCTGCATCAAGGCTGAGGTACATTCCCGCACTTGCGCCACGGAACCCGGTGCTGAAGTTAACGCGGCGAAGTAGAGCGTCTGGATACTGTCAATGACGGCAACTTGGGGTTTAAGTGACTCCAACTCCCGTAATACCTCTTCTAAATCCGTCTCTGCCAATACATACAGATTTGGCTCATGATCCCCAGCGGATTTGCCCTGATTCGCGGTTTTCGACTTTGCCGATTTCCCCCGCTTTTTTGCCGCCCCATTACTCGTCGCCTCACTATTATTATCTGCCGCCTCCTGAAGCGGATCAGCACAAACCCCCAGGCGAGAGGCTCGCAGTTTCACCTGTTGTCCCGACTCTTCGGCACAAACATAGAGGATACGATGCTCCTGGGACAGTTGATTTGCCACCTGTAGCAGCAACGTGGATTTGCCAATCCCTGGATCACCGCCAATCAACACCAAGGAACCCGGGACGACCCCGCCTCCTAGTACCCGATCCAATTCACTATACCCAGAGGCAAATCGGCTCTGGACATTATTGGAAATTTCTGAGAACTTAAGTGAGGCTCGCGGTTGAGCGCGTCCGGAGGTTGGCGATGGAGTCAAGGCGCGGGTATTGGATTGCCAACCCCCACTCCTCAAGTTAGTCGCTGTTGAGAGCATACTCTCCTCTAAGGAGTTATAGGTGCCGCAGGAGGAGCATCTGCCAAACCACTGGGAGTGTTCTGCCCCACATTGATTACAAACATAGATGGATTTAGTCTTAGGCATCCTGATCTCAAGGTGCTAGGAATTTTCAATACTTAAACCAATCTTAAAAAGTCGTAAGAAAATGTCAGACGAAAGCATTATGACTTAAAAAAGCTTCGTATAACGTTATATCTTAGAGATAAGCTACTGATAAATTAACACTTCGTTGACCGTAAATTAGGAGTCTTGAATCAATTGGAAACTGATAAGGAAAAAATTCTGGTTGTCGATGATGAAGCGAGTATCCGCCGGATCTTGGAAACTCGCCTGTCGATGATTGGCTACGATGTCGTCACCGCCGCCGACGGGGAAGAAGCCTTAGAAACCTTCCGCACGAGTGAACCCGATTTAGTGGTGTTAGATGTGATGATGCCCAAGCTAGATGGCTACGGCGTCTGTCAAGAGTTGCGAAAGGAATCGGATATCCCCATCATCATGCTAACGGCATTGGGTGATGTTGCCGACAGAATTACTGGGTTAGAGTTGGGCGCGGATGATTATGTGGTCAAGCCTTTTTCGCCCAAAGAGTTAGAAGCCCGGATTCGTTCGGTGTTGCGGCGGGTGGACAAGGTAGGAGCGTCCGGGATTCCCAGTTCTGGGGTAATCCATGTCGCTAGTATCAAAATTGATACAAACAAACGACAGGTATATAAGGGAGATGAACGGATTCGGCTCACGGGGATGGAATTTAGTCTCCTGGAATTGTTAGTCAGTCGCTCTGGAGAACCCTTCTCTCGGTCAGAAATTTTACAGGAGGTGTGGGGATATACCCCAGAACGCCACGTCGATACCCGCGTTGTCGATGTGCATATTTCTCGACTGCGAGCCAAGCTGGAAGATGATCCGAGCAATCCAGAGTTGATTCTCACCGCACGGGGGACTGGATATTTATTTCAACGGATACTCGAAGATGGGGAGACATAAATTTTGAGTGTTGGGTTTTGAGCGGTGAAGGTTGAGTGTTGTAGCAACCGCTACAACAGTTAGGACAGGCTTGCGTTCATCGAAACAATATAACGCTGTGGAAAAAATGGCTAAACCTGATCAGAATTCTGTGTTGCGACAATTACCGTTTATTGTGGGGGGATTAGGCGGGACGCTATTGTTCATCAATCGCTTGCTGACTCCCCAACTGACGGAATCTCAGGCGCGTTCAGACGCACTGGGGGTTATTCTCAGTGCCATATTGATTTTGACAGGTTTGCTGTGGCAGCAGGTGCAGCCGCGATCGCCAGATGCGGTAGATTTAATTGGGAAGGAAGGGTTTGAACTGACACCAGAGTTACCGGAGGCGGTAAAAACGGAACTGGCTTGGGCGTCACATTTATTATTGACGAATACCGTGACGCGATCGCTGGTTGTGTTTTATCAGGGAAAAGTGCTACTCAGGCGGGGAGTATTGGGAAAAAACCCAGAGGTAAAACCCGGTGCTATCCTGAAGCGGGTTCTGGAGCAACAAAAACCCATTTACCTGGTTGACTTGAAACTGTATCCAGGGCGAATCGAATTTGACTACTTACCAGAAAATACCCAAGGACTCATCTGTCAACCTCTGGGCAATCAGGGTGCTTTAATTTTAGGCGCGAATGCTCCCCGCAGTTACACCAAACAAGATGAGCGCTGGATTGAGGGGCTAGCTGATAAACTAGAAAACACGTTGAGTCAGTCAGTGCAGTCGAATGTCAACGGTTAGGATCGTCTTATGTATTATGTCTTATGTAAGACTTTGAGGAACGTTTACTAACTTGATATCGTTAAGTTTAGATGTCTATCACTTTGCTCTACTGGAGATTAATTGCCCTGATGCTTGTGGGTGTCGTGGGTGCTGTAGTCCCTGGTCTTCCTGGTTCTAGCTTAATTGTTGTGGCTTGGTGGGTTAAGTCAACTATTTCCCCTCTGGAAACTGTCGCTCTCGCACATCATGACTATAGTCTTGCACCGCCTGAGTAATCACTTGCCGCAAATTCGCATAGACTTTGGCAAAAGGTGGCTGACGTTCCGAAAGTCCCAGTAAATCGGCTGTGACTAACACCTGTCCATCACAATCGGCTCCAGCACCAATCCCAATGGTGGGAATGGTTAAGGTTTGTGTAATCTTCCTAGCCAAATCCGCCGGAATATGCTCTAAAACTAGGGCAAAGACACCCGCTTGCTCAAGCGCGATCGCTTCGGCTAAAATCCGCTCTGCTGTCTCTTCTGTTTTCCCTTGCTGACGATAACCCAGCAGATGTACCGACTGCGGTGTCAACCCGACATGACCCATCACCGGAATTCCCGCCGCCGTTAAGTGGGCTACTGTTTGGGCTATAGCTGGATGTCCGCCTTCTAATTTTACCGCCTGCGCCCCGGTTTCCTTCAATGCCCGACCCGCCGAGTGCATCGCTTGTTGGAGACTTTCCTGATAACTTAAAAAGGGTAAATCGCAAACCACGAATGCTTGTTTTACCCCCCGACGCACGGCTTTAGCATGGTGCAGCATCTCGTCCAAGGTTACGGGTAATGTCGTTTCATACCCTAATGTGACCATTCCCAAGGAATCCCCAACCAGAATAATATCTACTCCCGCCGCATCTAATAATTGTGCGATCGCATAATCCCAAGCGGTCAAGACGACTAACGGACGCCCTTGTTGTTTCCATTGTTTCAGTTGCTGGATATTGACCATTGGGGGAATTGTGATCCTTCGCTTCGCTAGTCGGACATGGCGCGTCTGTAGGGGCGGGTTTTACCGATAACGTTTAAACTCAAACCACTAACGGAACTAAACCCGCCCCGTCTAAATTATGAATGATGACGTCCTGAACAAATGACAAATGACCAATGACCAATGACCAAAAACTAAAACGTCTCTGGCGGATTCTTCACAAACGCTAAATGGGGTCTGACTTGACCCGTGGATAGGCTAACCCAGGCTAATCCTTCCGTTGTTCCCACCCATAATTTATTCCCTACATCTGGGGACAGGGAAAGAATATAATCCGAGGGAAGATTCGACAGTTCACCCAACACCGCTCCCGTTTCCGCTCGGATTTTTAATAAGCCACCTTCCGTACCCACCCACACACTACCATCTAAAGCAAAGCGCACCGCTGTTACACTACGTCCCCGTAATGGTGTCACCGAACGCGGTTCAGCAAAGGGATTGTTCGGGTCAATCACTAACAGACTACTGGGAGTTCCCACCCACAACTTACCATCGGGTCCGGTGGTTAGGGATTGGACAATGGTTCCAGGTAAATTACCAATCCGCCGAATGATAAAGGCGCTGGCGGTATCGATTTGCACTAATCCTTCTAATGTACCCACCCACAGTTGACCGTCTTCATCTAATGTCAAAGCATTGGCGCTAACGCCAGGGAGTTCTTGCACTGTGGTCATTAATAATCCTTGGTCAGGACTAATCATAGCCAAACCGCGATCGCTTCCTACCCAGAGATACCCGCGCCGATCAACTTGTAAGGATAAGACCCGATTCGAGGGTAATGTAAAGTTTTGTGCAGTAACTTCGTTACTCCGAGGATCGACTCGTAACAATCCTTCATACGTTCCTAGCCAAATTCGCCCGACTCGGTCTTGGGCTAAGGCGTCGATTGTGTAGTTGGGTAAATCAACCCGGGCTTTCAGGCGTCCGGTGTTTGGGTCAATTCGGGCGAATCCTGAGTAGGTTCCCACCCAGAGGTCTCCTGTGTAGTCGGGTTGCAATGCAGGGACGCGAAAATCCGTGGGTAGGGGTTCGACTTCGCGCCGCAAGCGTTCGGGGGGTAACGGTTCGCCGCCAGGGGGAGGGGGCGCACCTCGATAGTCGGGGGCTGTTCCTAGTTCGGTTTGAGCTAGGGTTTCTTGGGCTAGCACTAGGGTCGGATCAGTTCCCATCCCGACAGAAGAGATGAGCCTGGTCGGAGCCCCCCCCAACCCTAGCAGGGTCGCACCGAGGAAAAGACGAATCGGGGCATTCAAAGACGCCATGGTGTCTGAGACGATTTGGATAGTTTTTCGAGATCTATATCTATATTAAAGAGTGATGGTACAGCCTGGACTATAGAATCTTTACCTTAATATGTCCCAAATTGGTTACTATGTAACAAAAAATTAACATAAATTTACGTTTCGTTGATTTATAACAGTACCTTATACAATTCTCAAGAATATTTGAAGTTAAACTTATTGAATTCTTTGGTATATTAACTACGTTGCTGAAAATTTAACGGGTCTGGCAAGGAGCTGCATGATGTGCTGCTTCGCTAACACGCTATGGTTGTTTAACTTGGCGTGAAATGAATTGCCAGATTAGCTAAAGCCAGAAGGGAAGAGAAAACCACGTTAAGCAATCGTTTGTTTGGTGATGTGGGATAATTACTCTTGCCCGATCCGCTCAATAAAAAAATGTCTTGGCTCAGTCAAGTTTTTTGACCCAATATGGCGGATAATAGGTAATTCAGAGACCAAAAACCAAGCGAATAAGCAAGAAGTGGGGCTGGGCATATCCCCACTAGAAAACACTGGAGGTATGGTTCCAAAGGCTGTACTGAAGGAAGCCTACATTCTAATCTTTGATTGAATGTAGGAGGATGTCACCGATTTTAGGGCTTAACTAAGGGCGTAAAATCGTTAATAATGCTTATGGATTAAGCCTGTCGCAACATTCAGTAGTTCCTAAGGAAGGAAAACATGTCTTACGCTAAAACAAAAACTCAGTCAAAAGCTGGGTATGATGCCGGGGTCAAGGATTATAAATTAACGTATTATACTCCGGATTACACTCCTAAAGATACAGATATTCTGGCAGCATTTCGCATGACTCCGCAGCCGGGAGTTCCCCCGGAAGAAGCGGGTGCGGCGGTAGCAGCAGAGTCTTCCACCGGGACATGGACAACGGTATGGACAGACTTGTTAACTGACCTCGATCGCTACAAAGGTCGTTGCTATGAAGTCGAGCCAGTTCGTGGCGAAGATAATCAGTATATCTGCTACGTCGCCTACCCCTTGGATCTGTTTGAAGAGGGTTCGGTGACCAACATGCTGACCTCCATCGTGGGGAACGTGTTTGGGTTTAAAGCTCTCAAAGCCCTGCGTCTAGAAGATTTGCGGGTTCCTGTGGCTTATCTGAAGACGTTCCAAGGACCGCCTCACGGTATCGTGGTTGAGCGCGATAAGTTGAACAAGTATGGGCGTCCTCTGTTAGGTTGTACGATTAAGCCCAAGTTGGGGTTATCGGCGAAGAACTATGGTCGTGCCGTTTATGAGTGTCTGCGCGGCGGTCTAGACTTCACCAAAGACGACGAAAACATCAACTCCCAGCCCTTCATGCGCTGGCGCGATCGCTTCCTGTTTGTGCAAGAGGCAATTGAAAAAGCTCAAGCCGAAACCGGTGAAGTGAAAGGTCACTACCTGAATGTCACCGCCCCCACCTGTGAACAGATGATGGAGCGGGCTGAGTTCGCTAAGGAACTGGGTTCGCCGATCATCATGCATGATTACCTGACGGGTGGCTTCACCGCCAACACCACTTTGGCAAAATGGTGCCGTAGCAATGGTTTACTGCTGCACATCCACCGGGCGATGCACGCGGTAATCGACCGTCAGAAGGTTCACGGCATTCACTTCCGGGTGCTGGCGAAGTGCTTGCGGCTGTCTGGTGGTGACCACCTCCACTCCGGTACTGTGGTTGGTAAGCTCGAAGGTGAAAAAGGCATCACCATGGGCTTTGTTGACCTAATGCGGGAAGATCACATCGAGCGCGATCGCGAACGTGGCATTTACTTTACTCAAAACTGGGCATCCATGCCCGGTGTAATGCCCGTGGCATCTGGTGGTATCCACGTTTGGCACATGCCTGCACTGGTAGAAATCTTTGGTGATGATTCCTGCCTGCAATTTGGTGGTGGTACTCTGGGTCACCCCTGGGGTAATGCGCCGGGAGCAACCGCTAACCGTGTGGCATTAGAAGCCTGCATCCAAGCCCGGAATGAAGGACGTAACCTGATGCGTGAAGGTGGCGACGTGATCCGCGAAGCCGCGAAATGGAGTCCTGAATTAGCCGCCGCTTGCGAACTTTGGAAGGAAATCAAGTTCGAGTATGAAGCGGTTGATACCGTCTAAAATGGGATGAAGTGCGAAGTATGAAGTTCTCCACTTCATACTTCACCATTGAGACTTCATCTAACCCATAGCAGGAAACTCCAAGTCCCTTCACTTCGTTCGAGGGCAAGCTTTAGACTGGAGAGGGATGCTAATTGGTGAAACATTGAGCGAAGTCGAAATGTGATTTTAATCGCCATTATTCCAGACCCGTTAAGCTGATTGGTTTATGCTATTAATATTCTGGTGGAGACAACCCCATAGAGGACACCACCAGGATGAAAGTAAGCAGAAAGTAGGCTTTTCCCTACCGACTGTCTAGACGGCGTTTGACGGTCGTAGCGAGAACTTTCCAATTAGTTCTGTCAGCAGAATCTCTCGTACTTTAGTCGAGAGAGTGTCAAACTGTTAGAGGGCTGGGATCAGACTATGGAACTAAAACGAGTTGCCAAAGATACAGCCAAAGTGCTGACCAGTTATATGACTTATCAAGCACTGCGGATTACCCTGGATCAATTGGGAGAAACTAACCCACCCCAGGCGCTGTGGTTGCATTCTTTTTCGGCAAATCAAGGAGTTCAAGACGGAGATCTCTATCTTCAAGAACTCCTGAAGGAAAACCAAGAACTGGCGTTTCGGATCATGACAGTGCGACAGTATTTAGCTGAGGAAGTGACGGACTTCTTGCCAGAAATGGTTCGCAGCAATATTCAGCAGTCGAACATGGAGTATCGTCGTCAGTATTTGGAACGAATCACCCAACTCAGTATTTCTGACCCAGCCTCACCCGAACAGCAAGCTGATTCGGACACCTAGTTAGACATTGACAAAACATAACCATTACTGAATTACCCATGCAAACTTTACCCAAAGAGCGTCGTTACGAAACTTTGTCCTATTTGCCGCCTCTGAGCGATCAGCAAATTGTCCGCCAAATTGAATACATTTTGGATCAGGGGTTCATTCCCGCGATTGAATTTAGCGAAAGCTCAGAACCCGACCAGCACTACTGGACAATGTGGAAACTTCCCCTGTTCAATGCCACTTCGACTAAAGATGTCATGGCTGAGGTGGATGCTTGTCGGTCTGACTATCGCGACAACTTTATCCGCGTTGTGGGTTTTGACAACATTAAGCAGTGTCAAGTTTTGAGCTTTATTATCTATAAGCCTGGTGAAAGTGGTCGTAGCCGAGGTTATTACTAAGTAGCAACGGCTTAAAAGTCTGCTGAGATAGAGAGGAGAGGTCTTATTACCTCTCTTTTTTATTTTTATTAGGTCAGAAGCCAGAAGAGACAAAAAAATTGTAGAGACATTGCATGCAACGTCTCTACTACAACCTTATTTAATACCCCCAAGGGAATTCGAATCCCTGTCGCCTCCGTGAAAGGGAGGTGTCCTAGGCCTCTAGACGATGGGGGCTTGTTTCTCAGACCTTAATAAATATAACGAACATTTTTGGGCTTGTCAACTCCCCAGCCAAGAAATTAATCGAGAAAATTTAGGACTCTAACTGAGTGACTAAATGAATCAATTCTGGTAAAATCAGCTTTTCCATAGCCAGGGTAACGGCTGCCGTAGAACCAGGAAGGGAGAAAATCAGCTTACGGCGATACACTCCAGCCACAGCCCGTGACGCGATCGCCCGTGAGCCAATCTCTTGGTAACTAAGCCAACGAAAGACCTCACCAAATCCGGGTAAGGTCTTTTCTAACAAACCCGCTAAGGCGTCATAGGTAGTATCTCGCGCCGCGATTCCTGTACCCCCGTTAACCACAACCGCCTGAATATCTGAACGCTGGGCGAGAACTTGCAGATATTTCTGAATTTGGTTCGGTTCATCCTTGAGAATTTCGTAAGCGACAACCCGATGACCCGCATCACGCAGCAATTGCTGGATGCAGGAACCACTGCGATCTGAATCTGGCGATCGCGTATCACTAACAGTTACCACAGCCGTCGCGATCGATCTTGATCCGGTATCGGGATGAGGTTGATGTGTCATATAGCACTACGGGGATACGTTAGGACATCAGTTGATCCCAAGAGGGAACAGGGAACAGTAAAGAATGTCCTAACCTGTTTTGGTACTGCTATATCTTACGGTGTTTAGGCAGCTCAAGAAAATATAGAAGTGGACATTGAACACGAAAACCCCGTAGATGCCAAAGCGTTGAGATCTACGGGGTCAATGTCCTAAAGAATACTACATTGTTACTACTCACCGTTAAAGTGAGGGAGGATTAAGACTTGCTGAATCCTAACCCATTCTCCTCAGCATAGCGCTCCATGAAACGCATAAAACGATTCCATTCTTCTTCCGATTTCATGATCACAATTGCTTCTAATGCTGTCGGTTGTCCATTGACAAATTTGCCTTTAACCTCTCGGCTGACCAGCTCTCCTTCTTCATCCTGTAGGTACATCCCAGTTATTTCTTCACCATAGTTGCCATTGAGCGCCTTAGGATTATCAAAATAAAATGTTGCCGTACCATTGCTACCATCACGGGAGCGAGTCAGACGTACATCAGGTACAACTTCTTCGTCAATGCCTTGAATAAATTGAATTTTTGCCATGAGCCGTTCAATCAAAATTTATGAAGGTTATCACCAATTGAATTATCTGCCGTGCTTGCCATTGGCACAACGACTGGAGTTGGACATTTTCTCAAGCTGGGAATCCAGTTCTACGTCCAACCCCGATGAACTGCTGCGTCTTGAGCGTTCAGACACCGATTCTTTAATCCTCGCCCATCTATTCCTACCTGAGAACAGCAAGCGATTTGGGCGTTTAGATTTCATAGTAATTTTACCAAAAACTTTACACTTAACAAAAAAAGTGAGGTTTGACTGCCATAACGACCGAGGTGATGGCAAAATTGATAGAGCAGATCATCAAAAAATTATCAATCGCTCCCTCATTGGCGTTAGCGTAGCTCGGTCGAATCCTGGCTACTTTATCCTTAGGGAGACAGTTTGTCAGGTTCCTGCCAAACATCTGCTTCAAGGCGAATCCTCCAAGGCTTGACCCGAACCTGGGTACAAACCTGGGACTCTCGCCACCTTTGCTGGACATCCTTAACCAATATCAATGGGCAAAAAGCGCGTTCTCTCTGGAGTTCAACCAACTGGCAATCTTCATCTGGGTAACTATCTCGGAGCTATCCGTAATTGGGTAGACGCCCAGAGTCAGTATGAAAATTTCTTTTGCGTCGTCGATTTACACGCAATTACGGTTCCCCATAATCCAGCAACTCTAGCCGAAGATACCTACACGATCGCGGCGCTATATCTAGCCTGTGGCGTGGATTTGAACGATTCAACTATTTTTGTTCAATCTCACATCCCCGCTCACTGTGAACTTACCTGGCTGTTTAACTGCGTCACGCCAATCAATTGGCTGGAACGGATGATTCAGTTTAAAGAAAAGGCGGTGAAGCAGGGCGAAAATGTTAGTACGGGTTTACTGGACTACCCGGTGCTGATGGCAGCCGATATTTTGCTCTATGATGCGGATTTAGTCCCCGTGGGAGAAGACCAAAAGCAACATATCGAACTCACTCGTGATATAGTGATTCGGATTAATGATCAGTATGGCAGCCAGAAAAAGCCCGTGCTGAAACTACCCGAACCCTTAATCCGCAAAGAAGGAGCGCGGGTGATGAGTCTCACGGATGGCACCAAGAAAATGTCTAAATCTGACCCATCCCCGATGAGTCGGATTAATCTACTGGATTCTCCAGAGGAGATTCAAAAGAAAATTAAGCGCTGTAAGACTGATCCGATTAAGGGGCTAGAATTTGACAATCCTGAACGTCCAGAGTGTCATAACTTGCTCTCGCTTTATACCCTACTGTCGGGGAAAACCCAGGAAGCCGTTGCCGCCGAATGTCAGGATATGGGGTGGGGACAGTTCAAAACGGTGTTGAGTGAAGCCACGATTGCAGCCCTCAAACCAATTCAGCAGAACTATGAAGCTGTGATGGAAGATAAGGGCTATCTAGAGTCAATCTTACGTCAAGGGCGCGAGAAAGCAGAAGCGATCGCTCTCTCAACCCTATCCAGAGTCAAGGCAGCTATGGGGTATTCTACACCTCTGTAGAGACGTGCCATGGCGCGTCTGGGAGATGGGGAAGCAGGGGGAGCAGGGGAAGCAGGGGAAGATATGACGAATGACAAATGACAAATGACAAATGACGAATGACGAATGACGAATAACAAATGACGAATAACAAATGACAAACCTTACTCAACCCTCATTCCGAGACGCCGTTAAATCAGGGGAATTCTTAATTACGGCAGAGGTTAGCCCCCCCAAGGGAGGTGACGCTAGCCAGATGATTAATCTGGCAAAACCATTGAAGAATCGTGTCCATGCGGTTAATCTTACCGATGGATCTAGGGCTGTGCTGCGGATGTCTTCTTTAGCCGCCGCTGCTATTTTAGTCCAACATGGAATTGAACCAATCTGTCAGATCGCTTGCCGCGATCGCAATCGATTGGGGTTACAGGCGGATCTGATGGGAGCGCAGGCTTTGGGCATTCGTAACATTCTTGCCCTCACGGGTGATCCGGTAAAAGTCGGTGATCATCCTGACGCCAAGCCTGTTTTTGATCTAGAATCAGTACGTTTGCTCCAGCTAATCAGTAAACTCAATAACGGTTTCGATGCTAATGACAAGCCATTGTCGGATGGAAAGACAGAGTTATTTGCTGGAGCCGCCGTTGACCCTCAGTTAAAAAGTTGGTCTGGATTACAACGTCGGTTTGAGCGTAAACTAGAAGCGGGTGCCCAGTTTTTCCAGAGTCAACTGATTGCTGATTTCCAGCGGCTGGAAAAGTTTATGGATAAGATTGCGGCTGACACCGATAAGCCGATTTTAGCGGGGATATTTTTGATTAAATCGGCGAAAAATGCTCGATTTCTGAATAAATACGTTCCCGGTGTCAATATTTCCCAATCCATTATTGATCGATTGGCAGCCGCCACCGATCCACTGCAAGAAGGGATGAAAATTGCGGCTGAACAAATCAAACTCGCCAAACAACTGTGCCAGGGTGTGCATATTATGGTGATTAAGCGAGAAGATTTGATTCCCCAGATTCTGGATTTAGCAGAAATCCCACCCCTGAGTCGGTAAAACGCATTTGAGTAGGCGGAAACGGTTTTCGGTGGCGATCGCAGGGAGAGTAATGTTCCAGATGTGCCACGGCATGTCTGGGAATAGGGAAAGATTATCATTTTTAAGATACCTCACAGCAGGTCTTTTGGCATTCGTCAGCAGAGACTGGTGATCACCTAGAGTGAGACATGGCTCACCTTCTAGGCAATGTCCTGATTGACAGGCTGGGAATGAGGATAAATCAGGTGTAGCTAAAACGTCAAAAATCATGTTTTGAACATTAAGGATTTTGACGTTGAATTTTTGGGTTTATATTCAGGCTCCGATATGACTGTAGGGAGCTTGATTTGAGGACAAAGAAGAACGGATGAATAAGACGGTAGAGACCGAAATTTGTAACGTTACAGTGTATGATAACCAGGCGCTAATCACGCGCCGAGGCGTTGTACAGCTAACGGGTGAGGAACGGGAACTGGTGATTGCGAATTTGCCCGTAACCCTGCTGCGTGAGTCCGTTCAGGTGTCGAGTACGGGTCATGCAGGGGGGCGATTAGTAGAGGTGCGGACAGAACCAACCAGTACTCGTGAAGCAACTCATCCCAAAGTTAGCCAACTGTCTGAAGAAATCGGTCAGTTAGAAGATCAAAGACGCCAGGGACAAGATGCACTAACTCTGCTGAATTTACAGCGAAATTTTATCAAAAATTTAGGCAATCAGTATCTGGAACGCTTGACAAAATCCCAAAACTCTGAGCCGTTCAACTTGACTCAAATTGGGGAATTGCTGGATTTTGTCGGAGAACGGTGGCAAGATTTATCGGGTGCGATCGCGCAACAGGATCACCAGCAAAAACAGGTCAACACTCAGTTGCAAGCGGTGCGCGGGCAGTTTCAGCAGCTCTCTACGCCCCAGATTCATGACAGCTTTAATATCATTGTCACCCTCGAACCAGCAGGTGCGGGTGAATTGGCGTTGGAGGTTTCTTATAGAGTTAAGGGGGCAAGTTGGCAACCCGTCTATGATGTGCATTGGCAAGATAGCCAGCAAACCGCCAGACTCAGTTACCTGGCTCAAATTACCCAAAACACGGGTGAGGATTGGTTGGGTGTAGCGCTTACCCTTTCCACCGCTCAACCGGGGGTGGGGCGACAAATTCCGCCGATTACACCCTGGTATATTGATTTGCAACAGTCTAGTGCCTTGGCAAATCGGACAACAACCAACCCAAAGGAGCATAACGCACCCCGCCCCCCAATGGTGAATATGCCCTTTGCGGGGATAGCGCCAGAACCTGAACCGTCGATAGATGAAGAGTTAGAGCGGTTGAGAGCGGAAAAGGAATTGGGGGAACAGCCGGGACAAAAAGGAATTGTTACCTTTACCCTTGACGATTCAGCTACGATTCCCAGTGATGGAGTGAGCCATAAGGTTGCCATTTTCCACAGAGATGATTATCCCTGTCGCGCTGAGTATGTGGCGATGTCGCGCCAACTTAATTTTGCTTACCTAAGAGCAACAGTGACAAATCCGTTGAATGGCGTTACTTTATTACCGGGACAGATTACCATCTTTCGCGATAATACATTTATTGGCACTAGCGAACTCCCGAATATTGCCCCAGGTCAAGAGTTTCAACTCGATTTAGGTGTGGACGATGGGTTGAAAATTGAGCGGTATCTGGTGGAACGACAAGTAGATAAGAAGTTGATCGGCAATCAGCAGCGGGAAGCGGTGACGTATGGGTATCGCTTAACGGTGGCAAATTTACGGGAGCAAGAGGCACAGGTTAAGGTGATGGAACAACTCCCGGTGAGTTGTCATTCTCAACTCAAAGTTCGGCTGACTGATGCTAATCCCTCTATGGAAATCGGTGAGTTGGGTGTGTTGGAATGGTTACTAACTTTGCCTTCTCTTTCTTGTCAGGAGTTGTCCTATCAGTTTACGGTGGAGTATTTGCCGGAATTTAGGGTGATCGGATTAGACATTTAGCAATGTTTGTCAGCCACTTAATCACTCCATGGCACTCTAAGGATAAATTAGAAGTGTGAATTTGGGATGGTTTGGGAATACGAAGAACGCACAATTATGACAAGAAACGCTTATGCCGAGTGAGTTAACTGCTGAGATTCTCAGACAACATTCTGTCAAGGAACGGAAAGCACTAATTTTAGAACACGCCTCTTTAATTGATGCTACTCACATAACAGATGAAAAGTTGAGTAAAGCCTACAAGTTAGGGAAAATTATTTCCTCATTATCAAAAGATTATTTTTACTACCAAATTGAACAAAATAATCAATTAGAACAGCAATCTCAACTTATTCAGATAAAAACAGATTTTTTCGCCAGCAAGTTTATTGACTGGTTAGAAAAAGACTTTAGCAATAAACAAGCAATACTTGATAGGCATCCTAACCCACGCAATCTATTTGAGCTATGCGGAGCAAAATTACTGGTAACAAGCAATTCTGTCACCAGAAGTCTCAGCACAAAAATGGGACGCCTTTGGGAAGAAATATCCAACATTAGTCCTTATGTTATTGTACCAGAGTTTGAGTTTGACATTAAAATCACTGGTATTGATATCATCATTTTTTCAAACGAAACAGTTTATCTTGCACAGTTAAAAACTCTAAAAGGGACATTAACAGGCTCCCAAAAAACCAGAGCTGAAAAGGAGTTAAGTATTCATGAAAACCCCCTATTCATAGCTGCCTTTGATTTGGGTCAATGGACATTCTCAAATAGAAGTTAAATTCCTCGAATCGCAGGTTCAGAATTTTGGCAGAAGATTTGTATGGATTATAATCTTGTTGAAAACCATGTCAGAACTATGTTGCAGAAAATTGACAAAGCTTTTTCTCAATTGGCTGCTAGCGAAACTTCAAATAATTCTTAACTTGATTAATCAGTGCAACTATCTGAGACAAAAGCTAATCTTAGCCTTTTTAGGTCACTTCTCTATCAATGGCATAAATTTTATAAAGGGAAAAGTGAGAGTTGTTCAACGAGTTCTTTCCCTCGCGGTTTATCTCCTTGGATCAAACTGTAAAGATAAGTACCAATGGCTTGTGCCAATCCAACAGGTACAGCATTACCAATTTGTTTATATTTAGACGTTAGTGACCCACAAAAAATCCAGTCGTCAGGAAAGGTTTGGATTCTAGCACACTCTCGCACAGTCAAGGGACGCAGTTCTACAGGGTGACACATATCTGTGGCTTTTTGCTGTGGACTTGTCGTCACAGTAGGTGAAGGCTTATCCCAGGACAATCGCCTGTAAAATCCAACTTTACCACCCCCTGACTTGTAAGCACCTCCCATTGCCTCTTCTTTCAAATTTTCGGGTAAATATCTCCAGTTTTGTCCGGATTTGAGGAGCCTCAAATACTTTAAGCGCTTTTCTGAGTAAGGAGTAAACTCTGGATTTTGTTCAACTAAATGGGTTAACGCATCTCGTAAAGTACGCCACTTGGGTAAATCTCTACCGCCTTGAGAATGGGTAGCCAAAGGAAATGTAATAGATTCACCATCTCTGGAACCAATAAACACAACACGCTCTCTATTTTGAGGAACCCCATAATCGGCAGCTTCTAAAAGGTTGTAAACTACGTTGTATCCAAGTTTGTGCATTTCTGCTAGTACCACCTTAAGGGCTGCACCTCTCATTTCGTCCGGTTCTAACGGTGGATAATCCGCGCCCCGTTGGTTAATGGGTCGGTGACGAATAGCAGCAGAAAGTAACCCTTTCACATTCTCCATAACGAAAAATCGGGGTTGAATGTCTCGAACAATACGGACAAACTCCATAAATAAACTGCCACGAGGGTCTAAGACTGAAGCCCTTTTTCCTGCTGTGCTAAAAGGCTGACAAGGTGCGCCACCAACTACCAAATCCACCTCATTCGGGCGTAATGCTCTCCCCTTCCCTAAAACTCGACCCCCTTCTAAAAGTAAATCTTGGGTACTGATTGTTTCAATTGCTCTGGGGATAGCACTTTCATGAAGATAGGGTCGGTTAAGGGCTATGGTTTTTACTGAATCACGGTCTTTCTCAACCACGCTTACGGTATGAAATCCGGCTAGCTCTAACCCTAGGTCTAAACCAAAAGCTCCTGAAAACAGAGAAATAGAAATAGCTTTGCCATCGATCACGGTTGTCGCTCCTACGCTAAATTACCCTTTACGCCTTATCGTCTCCCTGGGCGCTTTGTCGTTGTCGTTATTGTATTGTAATGGTTTCAGACATTTTTTCAGGGGGATTTGACCGGACATGATATAAAGCTGTAGTAGAGCGACTATCGGCTGACCTCAAGGCTGAATTTCCTCAAATAACTGGATTCTCACCGCGTCACCGCGCAATTTGTGGTTAATCGAGCAGTTTTATGAAGCATAAGCTGAAGCAATTGAATTTCTGAAACAGCTTGTTGCAGAAATTCCTTGGGGTCATAATGCTGAAGTTAAGTTTTTTACTGGCTTAGTCGTAAAAAAACAATTTGATAGCTAATAGACATTTAGAAGCATTTCGTACAGCAATGTCAAGTGCTTTTATCGCTTGGTTAAACGAAAATAGGGACGTATTTGTCGCTTATAAAGCCAGTTTGGGCTTTTGCCTGGGTATAGTACATTTTAACTGGAGTAACTTCTGTTTAGCGTAGTCCCGCCGCGATCAGGAGAGGCGTTAAGATGTCATAAAACTGTGGTAGAGCAGCTATCGGCTGACCTCAAGGGAGTTTGGGCAGGATTGGCAGAGGATTAGAGACAGGACAGTAAATTAAAGGTTAGTATGAGTGAAAGTTATAGAATTTATCTTGACGCTTGTTGCCTCAATCGCCCCTTTGACGACCAAACCCAGTCCAGAATCGCCTTAGAAACTCAAGCCATCCTCTCTATCTTGAGCCAATGCCAATCAGGACAATGGAAACTCATCACTAGCGCCGCCTTAGATGCAGAACTCGCTCAAACTCCCGATTTTGAAAAACTCAAGAACGTCAAGGCAATCCTGAGCATTGCTAAAATTAAGGTAATCAGCAGCCAATTGATAGAAAACCGTTCTAGAGAACTTGTCCAATTAGGATTCTCTGGATACGATGCCACCCACATCGCCAGTGCTGAACGAAGCCATGCCGATATATTTTTATCCACAGATGACCGTCTAATTAAGAGAGCAATTCGACATATTCAGCTTATCAATGTCCCCGTTAATAATCCCGTTCAATGGCTAATGAGCGTTACTCATAAATAGGAGCAACCCCATGACTAATACTCAGCAGGAAGTTATTAAAAAAGGATATAAAGCCTTAATCGATTCCTTGGGAGTCGTTGATACTATCCGATTTATTCAATACTTTAGCCCAGGTCAAGGCGATTACACCAAAGAACGCCATCAGTGGCAAGACAAAACGCCATTAGACGAGATTCTACTCTCCATGAAACAGCATCAAGACAGCGGCATCAATCAATACGATGAAATTATTGATTAAGTAGGGGCTGCTGAATAAGTCTTGTGGTGGGGAGAGGCAAAACCTCGACTTACCTCGGCTTACCTCGGACTTCGGCGTGAGCGCTCAGTCGAACGCTTCGCTCGGTAACACGCTCGATGTTGACCCTCTGAAAATTTGGCGCTTTGTGGGATAGATTTGACCGTGAAATTTGGCGCACGTCGGTCATGCGTGTCAACTTAAGCCACAATCCTTGTCAACTGTCCGGTAGCTCCCCGACTTCTGTATCCAATTTATTTGGGATCATCAGGGTTTCAACAAAGAAGTCGGGGATCTGGAGTAGCGTAAGCTGAGTCGCCCCTGCTTTTGGCGCTTAAGTTGACACCAATGCACGTCGGTGCGCCCCTACAATTCTAATCCACCAAATAAGGTGTGCCACGCCACTACTGGACTGACACAGCTACAATTGTGGAATAGATTTTATCATTGAATCGGGCGCACGCCATGCGCCCCTACAGTTTCCGGGCGTAATTCTATTTCATCAAATAAGGTGTGCCACGCCACTACAAGGATTTTGCCATTCTAGACATTAAGGTTTAAATGCTGAACAGCTTAAGACTTCTAGTCCATTTTAATGGACTTAAGCTATTAGCCCGGAGTTTGAACTCCGGGCTTTTGCTAGCATTTAAGGTTAAATCATCTGGCTATGCCAGATTTTTTTGTGAGTGTGACCTTATTCGGCTATTCAGCAAGCCCGAATGACTGGAATTCAGGAAAAGTAAGGAATATTCAGGAAAAGTCAGGAGAGAATTTAAGAGAATTCAGCAAAAGTCAGGAAAAGTCAGGAAAAGTAAGGAATAGACACATTATCTGGAAATCAATGTTAATGTAAACAAAGACTGCGAAAAATGTTGGATTATTACTTCCAAGCCGTAGTTGAAGTGTCACGGCGGCATCCTAGAGCGTTCTCACATAGGATCTACAGGTATCTTCAAACGGGTTCCCAACACTCGCTCCGCAGCAGGCGAATTTGGGCTAAGGCTAAGATAGTTGGGATAATCCGACCGTAATTTGTCGCGATCGCACGCCAGCCTAAGTCGGCGAAGAAATAGCCCCACAATACGGGTCCAACGAAGGCAAATAAGGTGCGAGTTGCCCCATAACGCGCTGCATTCGCTGCCATTCCCTGCTTCGCGGTTTGCAGCATGAGGTAATTCTGAAACTGAGTCGCCGCTGCTGCACCTCCCTTAACCGCTGCTTGTTTTGCCACTTGATACCGGGCAAAATGGATGGCAAACTGACGCGCCACCTGTTTGAGAATAATTGGCTTGACAATCGAAGACACGGCTAACGCCGACCCCCCCTTAATCAGCAAATCCATGGGATTGTGCTGGATATGCGCCGGTAACGGTTGGGATTGATTCGACTGGGCTAATGAGCGCTGTACCCGCACGGTAATCGATTTTTGTTCCGCTGGGGGTAATTTTTTCCAGGCGCGACTCATCAGGTTAAGAAATATTTCTGCTTCCAGATCCGTGGTGGATAGTTTTTTGGAATAAGGAATCTTCAGGTAACGGCAAACCTGAATCAGCGCTTGTCGGTACGTGAAGTCATTTGTGCGTCCCTTAAGCACAGTCATCCCATCGGCGGCTAAAAAGCGAAACCGTTGCTCTAGAGTATCCAACCACACCTGCCGATCTTGACTTTGAACGTCGATGGGTTCAGGGGTTTGCAGATAGTCTAGGGGATTAAACTGACGACGGAACAAAATTTGTGTCAGTTGTTGTAATTCATCTTCCGTTGCCAGTTCTAAGGCGCTTCTGAGTTCATCCAATGGTATTCCCTCCAACCCCTAAGCCACTACTGTTCTCTATTCTAGCTGTATACTAAGCATCAACCGGACAGGAGATTCTGTAGTGTTTGATATTGCGATTATCGGTGCAGGTATAGCAGGACTGACTTGCGCTCAACAATTGTACCAAGCGGGGTATCGAGTTGTGGTCCTAGAAAAGTCTCGTGGTGTTGGTGGGCGAGTGGCAACTCGACGGATTCAGGGAACTCCTGTGGATCATGGTGTGCCGTTTCTAGAGGCGAAGGGCAAGTTATCCCAGCAACTCATTGAGACATTGTGCGATCGCGGCATTCTTCATGTCTGGATGGATAATCAAGATCAGTCTGAATGCCCATCTTCTCGGTATATCGCCCCAAATGGAATCACCGCCGTTGCCAAATATCTGGCTCAGAATTTAGATATCCGCTTCTCCTGTCGTGTCTGTGCGATCGCGCCTACTCCTGAACAAACCTGGCAGATTACCTATCATACACCTGAGGAAACTGACAACAACTTAACCGCTGCCGCCGTGGTGATGGCGATTCCCGCCCCCCAAGCGTTAACAGTACTGGACTCCCTAGAAAAAGAGTTTCCCTCTAATTTATTAGAGAGTCTACGGGCAGTGGAATTTAATCCCTGTTTGAGTGTCATGGCGGGTTATTCTAATCCCCAACAACCCCCATTAACGTCAGGCTCGATCCAATGTTCACCCGATGATAATTTAGCTTGGATTGGTGTAGATAGCAGCAAACGGTCTCATTCGACTTCATTAATATATGTGCTTCATAGTACGGCTGAGTTTGCTCAACGTTATCTAGAGGCTCCCGATTTACAACAAGCGGGTCAACAGTTACTCGCTCATGGGGCGCAAATGCTCGTTCCTTGGCTCAAGTCGCCCGATTGGTTCCAAGTTCATCGCTGGCGCTATGCCTTTCCCAGAACTCCCGCCCTTCAAGATTGTCTGGCGACAACTGCACCCTTACCCCTTGTGTGTTGTGGCGATTGGTGTGGGAATAATTTAATTGAAAGTGCCATGAAGTCTGGATTAGCCGCAGCCGTTAAGATGAATCAACAATTGCGGCAACTTTCCTTACCCGATGACGTCATTGGTTATATGCCTGCCCTTGAGCAAAGCGAAAGGTTATAAGATGTAACGAATGCACCACTTTTTCCGGGAGACTGCTTGAACTGATTCCCGGAAAAAATATTATGAAATTTTCTCTCTTGGGAAATAAATTCATTAGGTATTAATATACTGAATAAATTCTTCATAAAAGCTTTATATGCAATTGACGGAAATTATATTAAATTAATTAAAAGAGAGAGCAAACACAACTCAAGCACATAAAGCCTTCATCTAGCCGATGAACTTTATACGGCTCCAATGAATTGCTCTTAAAGATCAGGTGCGCTACAACTTTATAATCCTTTCCGGCTTGGAGCCGTGCATCTATAAACAGGGGTAATCTGCAAAACCGTTAAATACAGTTGATACACCTTGAGTATCACCACAAACGCAGGTAACTTTTAGAGGGAACTACCAATGACAACCAGTGCAACTGCCATAAAATTTCTTTTTACACCCGTGGCAATCTCAGCAACAGTATTTGCCACCTTGACTCTACCCCTCAATCTATTTGGTTCTAAGCCCGTGACGGTTCAAGTTCAAGAAGAACCGCTTTTTTTTGGGGAATTGAAAGAATTTGCCCCTCAGTATCTAGGGGTGGCAGGTTTGCTGAGCGCAGGTGTGGGACTCACAAGTGTAGCCATGATGGGGTGGCGACAGTCGAATCGGAAATCGACTGAAGTTGAACAAGAACTTGCCAAATTATCTCAGACGTTAGAGCAAAAGCAAAAACTGCTGGATAACATTAGAAGCTCACAATCTCAGTTAGATGCTTCTGGGCTACAAAACTGGTTGGATAAACAGGCAACACAATTAACCAGTCCAACACTCAAGCAAGACACGCAGACGCCTTCACCCTCAAATTCTATTGAGCAAGAAGCCCCAGAAATAGAAGAAGTATCGTTGCCAACCGCATTAGAGGAACAGGCATCATCTCAACCGGATTCAGCACCAGTGGATGTGATTGAGACGCAGCCGCAAGTGGAACCGCAGGTTATTAGTGAGCAACCGATTACCTCCGCTCAAGTGAACTCGATGCAAGCACTCGCGGCATCCTTAGCATCGTCTCAAGCTGTCTTCGGTAATACCTCAGCCCAAGATTCACAATCCTCATCGCCAAAAACCGCAGAGGTGGAGAAAATTGACCATCAACTCGAACAAATGATGGCACAGATTATCTCCATGCGGCAGGCGCTACAGTCAAATCAGTATACTGTTCAAAATACGGTTGAGGAAGATAGCGAACGGCATCATGGTTTAAAGTTAGTCAGTTAGGAAAAAAGGATGTAGATAAGCTGTTCGGCATTTAAACCTTCATGTCAATAATGGCTCTCATCCTTGTAGTGCGAGCATCTTGCTCGCTACCCATTCCCAACTTAAATGCATGACAGCTTACCTAATTTAAGGATTACAATTACGGAACAGAAACCGTAGGGGCGCACAGACGTGCGCCCGATTTAATGGTAAAACTGTTTGGCAAAAGCTAACGCCTCGTCACGAGTTGCAACCTTGCCTTCAATCCTGGCAATTTGAATCTCTGTGAGTAACTGTCCAATTTGAGGACTGGGTGGTAACTGCAACTGTTGCATCAAATCATAACCTGTTACCAATGGAGTCGGATGAGTTACTTGATCCTCAGGGTTTAAATAACGATGAATTAAGGGAGCGATTGACTCAACTGATACCCCTTCGGCAATAGCTAAAACGGCTAAAGCGGGAAAAACTGAGCCGACATTTTGAAAGAAAAAATACTGCTCTCTTAAACTCATGGGTGAGGTGACATGAGATATAAGCTGGGGTAAGAATTGAATCATAATCAACACTGCCCGAATTTCGGCGCGGCTGTATTTTAACCGTAAAAGTTGAGCTTCTGCTGGTTCAACCTCAGAGGGTAATACGTGCGCCAATTTTGCTAAACTTAACCACGATAAGGACTTGCCACTTACGGGGGTTTTCAGTTGGCTGGCTAATCTCTGCCATCGTTGAGCCAGTACACTGGCGGCATTATCCGTTGCCGCAATTTGGGCGAAGTGATCAGCCTTTGTATCAGGAAACCAAGGGTGAAGTAATTGATCCTGCCAAGCAGCAGTAAGCCAAGGGGTTCCTTGGGGGGATTGTAGTAGGTAGTTTAACTCTACCTGTACTCGTTCGGCTGCCATGTTTGCCAGTAAGGGAGCCAATTGGCGAATTGTGGATTGAGTCATGGGTTCTATGGTAAAACCCAGTTGAGCGGCTTGGCGGTAGGCTCGCAGTAATCGTAAGGGATCATCCTGGAGATTTGCTGGGGATACCATGCGGATAATTCCAGTACGGCAATCGGCTACACCCTGCAAGGGGTCAATGATTTGCTGGGTCTGAGGATTATAGGCGATCGCATTAATGGTAAAATCACGTCGATACAGGTCAGTCTCTAGGTTTTCTCCTTCCTGTTGAGCAATATCAACGGTGGCACTATCAAAAACAACTCTGGCAATCTGTCGTGCTTCATCCAGCACCACAAACCCAGCTTGGTAATGACTTGCCAGCTTGCGGGCAATTTTCACCGCGTCACAGGGAACCACAAAGTCCAAATCCAAATAGTCAGCCTGTCGTCCCAGCAAGGCATCTCGTACCACCCCACCGACTAAGCAGGCTTGAGGCGGTAGCCACTCTAGACTGAAGGGAAACCTTTCAGGAGACAGAACAGATAAGTCAGAATTCATTGTGAGTCACGAATACTGGTGAACCAAGGACCAATAACATCAGACAAATCCAAAAAATCCATCGAAATAGTGGTCAATCTAGGGCTGGTCTAAGTTAGGCTAACAAAAAGGACTTGGAGTTTGGGCAATGTGTATTTGCGTTAACTGCCACTATGTAGACCGATGCACCACCTATAATGCGGTGGAAACCCAGCATCAGCAACCCCATCTGACGGAAACGCCAGATTTTGAGCCGATTGAACCAACCATCAATGTCAACATCCGTCCTCAAGGGGATTTTGTCGAGATGGAATGGGATGTCGTAGGATGTAACAGCTTTAAGGAAGAAATGGGCAAATGGGCAAAACTGCGTCCAGGTGAGTTGGTGCCAACTTAAGCAGTTGTATCAAAACAACTTCGCTTTGACATAGTGGAATCAAATTTACGGTTAAATCAATCGGGCGCAAGGCTTTGCGCCCCTACAGTATCATGCCACTACACCCCATCCCATACCTTGTCTTAACCGATATAGCGCTACGCGCTGGGCAATAGGCAATAGGCAATGGGCAATAGTGAAGACAAAAGCTTATCTTACAAGGGATTGAGCGATTTGAATTTTTCTTTTATGTCCTAACTAGAGTGCGTAGTGCTATAACCTTAGGGCGTAAGTCCTGTTTGAGTTGACATAATTTGTTAAATTACGTCAAAATGCGATGAGTGATAGATTTTTATAAAGGGTTTACTGGATGTCTTTTGAGCTTTTATCACTGGAGACAATCCAGGAACTGGCACATCAGTACGGCTATTGGGTTGTTTTTGCTGGCATTGCCTTGGAAAATACTGGAGTTCCCATCCCTGGCGAAACCATTACCCTGGTTGGTGGTTTCTTAGCTGGAAGTGGTGAACTCAATTATTGGTTTGTGCTGGCAAGTGCCATTACTGGAGCCGTTCTGGGTGATAATTGTGGATACTGGATTGGCAAAATAGGTGGTTGGTCATTCTTATTGCGATTAGGACGTTTCTTTCGCATTCCAGAACCCCAGCTAATAGAAGTCAAACGTCAGTTTAGTGAAAATGCCGCTAGAGCCGTGTTTTTTGGGCGATTTGTGGCACTCCTACGTATCTTTGCTGGACCGATGGCAGGAATTGCAGAAATGCCCTACTCTCAATTTTTCTTGTGTAACCTGGCGGGGGCTGCTGTGTGGGCATCGGTAATGGTCAGTTTATCTTTCTTTGTGGGACGGATTATTCCTCTAGAAACATTAGTGTCTTGGATGGCAAAGTTTGGTATCGCAGTATTACTGTTAGTGATTGCTTGGATAGGGGTTTCTATTTGGTTGGAGTCCCGTAAAATCAAAGATATATCAATTGACCAGCCATCAGAGTAAGGATTACTGATTCCGCAACCGAAATCGTTGCGGCAACTGCACAGGCGACTCAAATGCCTTAATCCGAGTGTATTGGGGTAAGGTTGGTACACAATAATCTGCCTCGAACCTCACCACTCTAAGCAAGTTTGTATTTAATCGTTTGTTGGTCTAGGTATTGACGTACTCCCTCACTCATCTGTAGCAGGTTGGGTTCAACCTTTTTGCTCAGAAAATCCTCAACCGCTGATGCAACCTTGTTTCTTAGTAACGGGGGGACTCCCTGAATCCGTTTGGGATCAATCCTTATTTCGCCACGACTCTCAATCAACGTCTGACCATGATCATTCAAAAAGCGATTCTTGCCAGCGCAGTGGACGGCTTCGGTAAAGGCGTGGGTCTTGATACTCCATACCAGAGTATAATCTGACTCATTCCAGGTGTTATATTCTGTCCACTTCAGCATATCTTTGCTCAACAGTGTTCTAACCGGGGCTGGAATCTCACCACCACCGTGCCACTCGTTGACGGTGTGAATACATGCATTGTTTTGATCACGAGACTTCACCTGGATGTTCTGAACATTAGTCATATAGGGGATTAACTCCATTAACCTATCACGGTAAGTCGCAAAAACAATGGAGCGAGAAAAGGGGATTTGGATATCGCTAGAGATAATCATATATAGCTTGGTGGGTTCATTCTGCATAGATTGTACGATTAAGTGCCTCAAGCTAACCTCTGCTATAGGACTTATTTTCAGGCGTCAGTTCAAAACCATTCCTGGGGTAATCGCGCAACTAACGTGAGGATGACACTCGATATGATTTAGCCAAATGTTGAAATTTAGGGTTGGCTACCACCCATCCTATTATTAAGCCTTCATGAGGACTTCATGAAGCTGGGATGAAGCTTGTGTGAAATCCTGTATAACTCTTGACACTCCAGTGCCAAAATTTGTAGTCGTTAGGAGAGGAGGTTTGATTGTTCGGGAGCATCACAACCCAGTCGCCAGTCACAATGAGAGTGGAGAGACAGGCATAAGTCTTATTAGACCTAGGAACACAAACCATTCCTCAATCGAACGAATCTACCCTGGTGAGTTATTATGCTTTTGGTTTTATTGATAACCTTAACAATCACCTTCGCCGCAGTTTGTGTGATTGTTAACACGACAGAAGAAATCGTCCAGCTTGCCGCCGTGTTTACCGCTATGATTTGCCTGTTGGTTAGCCTTGTGCTTGCTCCTGTCTGGCTTAAGGTGTTAATTGTGCTAGCACCAATGGTGATCAAAAAACTCGCGATCGCAGGTATCATCTTCACACACTGATACGTCTGATGCCTTAGGCATAAGCCTTTTGACAGGGAGGCTGTTATTTCCATGACATGCACCCACCTGAAACTCCTTAAAAACAAAGGTTTTAAGGATGATTAAAGGTTCATAAAGCGTACAGAATTTATGTCCGATTTTTTACCGTTCTATAAAATCTTAATACAATTAAAGTTTAAGTCAGGTTGAATTTAAATATAAAAATACGTTAATACTTTACTTTAAAAATAGGATTATCCGCGAATTATGTAAACTTACCGTTCGCCAATCAATCCAATAAAAAATACAACTCCCATTTGGCACAATCATAATGTTAAGATTGAGCCAAGATCATTCCCTACTTTAGTCCAAGGATTAAAACTCGTTTAATTAAAATGGCTTTGGTAATTTTCGGCTAGTGACTTGGGAATAATAAACTCAAGCGGGTTGCTAATCCATTTATTTTAATAGTTTGACAGATGCAATTTAAGAAATTAGCGCTGATCTTCATGACAGTTACCCTACTCGTAAGCTGTGTGCTGAGTATATTATCCGTGCGTTCGGAAAACATCGATGCCAATCGTTCGGAAAACATCGCCAATAAAACCTCGCCCCCTGTCATCCCACCACCTTTGAAAACGGCGATTGAGGAGTTGCGTGTGATCAAGATCAAAATTGAAGGTGACATTCATCCTAAAGAATATAGTGAAGATATCCGGGATCTGACACCCATCGTCGAAAATGCCTACGGGGATGCTGAGATTCTAGCTACTGTTAAATCAGCGTTAGCGGGACATCAATTAGCGGTTCAATTCTGGGAGTGCGATCGCGTCTCTGGCTATGACGAACTCTTCCAATGCCGCGATCAAGTTCTTCAAGCGGTCTTCCAAAAATATCCCGATATCGCCGCCCAAGCCCAAGCGATCATTGCTAGCGAAAATACGGCTTACATTAGCGCGGAACTGGATGAAAATTCTGTGTTAGAGGCAATTTGGCAAAAGACGGGTACGGATACGGAAATGGCATTACAAATGAGCAATCCAACATCCTTGACTGCCGATAGTCACACTCAAAATTAAGGCTTTGCGATTATTTTCCCAAAGCCAGGATTGCATTTTGACCCCCAAACCCAAAACTCCAACATAATACCTGCTGAACCTTGTGCCGACGGGTTTGGGTGACTAAATCTAAATCAAACGCGGGTTGGCTCAATCCGACACAAGGCGGTACTATCTGATGCTTGAGTGCCATTAAACAAAAGGCGACACCGATCGCGCCTGATGCACCTAAGGTATGACCTGTGGCTCCCTTGGTTGAACTCACCGCCACTCTATGGGGAAACAAATCGTCGATTAATTGGGCTTCATTTGCGTCGTTTAACCGAGTCCCTGTCCCATGTGCATGAATATAGTCAATTTTACTTGGGGAAAGATGACTTCGGTCTAAACATTGCTGGATTGCTGTTATCGCACTCTTGCCGCTTGACTTTGGCGTAGCAACATGGTAAGCATCACAACTGAAGCCAACGCCTAATAGTTGCCCATAAATTGGCACGCCCCGACTTACCGCTAATTCCATTGATTCCAAGACCAAAACTGCCCCGCCTTCTGCCAAGACAAAACCATCCCGTCGTTGGTCAAAGGGATACGCCCCTGTTTTTGCCAAAGCTCCCATTTTGTCAAATCCTGCCAAAGTTAATCGGGTAATTGGGGCTTCCACCGCACCGACAATAACCCGTTGACATTGACCCGTTTGGATGAGTTCAAACCCCCGTGCGATCGCCCAAATTCCCGTGGCACAAGCTGCCATTGGTGCAAGTACAGGTACCCTAGAGCCGATTTGACGAGCGGTGGCGATCGCGGCTTGATGGGGTAATGTCTCTAACCATGTTTTTGGCTTCAGCCCAGAGGCATGGGAATTAGAGAATAGCTCCCCGATTGTGCCATTTCCCTGTTCTCCTGCGGCTGTGATTAACTCTTCCCAAGACGCCTGACAGCCACGACTAGAGCCAACCACGACACCACAATCAGGCATTGGTGTCTGAAGATTGGCATCCGCAAGAGCATCAGCGACGGCGACTTGAGTCAACTTGGTTAATGAACTGGGCAGGCGATCAACTATCCCTAAGGGGCGAATCGGTAGTTCGGGAAAGGGTTGATACTGCCCAATTCCCGACTCACCCTGAAGCAGTTGGAGCCAACTTTGTTCTAAATCACCTAATGCTGAGATGAGACCAATCCCTGTAACAACAACCGAATGGTTATCCAAAACTTTGACTGTTGACGTGTGACTTAACCTGAATGTCACTGACTGGTATGCTGGTGGGCAATGCCCACCCTACGGTATAGCTAAGGCGATTCTTCTGAGGCTGACTCAGGTTTTTTTAGATTTTCTAGTCCCTGGGTGACTTCGGCTGACTCGATGCGATCGCCTACTTGGATCGTATCTACCACATCCATGCCATTTTTCACATAGCCGAACACCGCATAATCGCCATCCAAAAAAGACAGATCTGCCAGGGCGATATAAAACTGGGACGAGGCTGAATCTGGCATCGATGAGCGTGCCATCGCTACAGCACCACGAGTATGTTGCAATTGCGGCGGATCAGAAATTCCGGCTTGATCCAAAGTTTCGCTATAGACGGGAGTCTCAGCACCCTTTGGCGTTATTTCTAAAGGAATGTAACGAGGCTGTCCAGTTTTCGGGTCAATAAAACTCCCGGTTCCCAGACGCTCTACCGGAACATTGGGGTCTTTCCCTTGGGGATCACCTCCCTGAACCACAAACGGTTGAGGTTCACGCACGACTCGGTGAAACACTACGCCGTCATAAAAACCCCGCTCGACCAGATCGACAAAATTCCCGGCTGTAATTGGGGCATTTGTGCCATCGACCTCGATGGTAATCGGGGAATCTTTAACTGTTAAAACAACGGTCGCTTTTCCCTCTAATCTTGGTAAGTTCTCAATTTGAGGATTAGTGACTTGAGCTACCGACGTTCCTGTTGTTGCTGCTGTTGAGGAATCCCTCGTGTTTTGGGATGCCACCTTTGACGGACTACAAGCTCCCAGACTTACGGCAATAATCATGACCACAACCAGGAACCAGCGCCGGACAATTACTTGCATACTTAACCTACCTACCTTTTTGTAGCTTGCGCTACTGAATTATTTTGACGCATTAGTTTTCGCTTTGCCCCCAGATTCCCAGACACTTCTTGCATCGCGTCTCTAAAACATTACATGCCTTCTAGGGGAACCGCCAGGAAACGAGCCAGTTCTGCACCTTGGTTTTCCAGTTCCGATAGGGACAAAGGCTGTCCTACACGAGTGAGTGGAACCTCCCGGCGATCTTTGACGCGCAGGTAGAGAGCGCGGTTGGGATTAAGCCCTTCTTTGATCTCAACTTTAATCGATTGCACATCTTGCAGGCGACAACTAAACTCGACCTGGCGGTTTTTGCCAGGAAAGCCCCAGCGAAAAACTTTTACCATTCCGGTTTCCTTGTTGAACTCATTGTATCCGCCGCCAACATCCCAAAGGATGACCAGCCAGAGGTAGAGTGCAAAGAGCAAACCGACAGTACCATAGAAGCTCATGGCGATGCCTTGCGGGATAAACTGTAAACCTCTGGTATCACCAATAGGCAATAGATCGCGTTGAAAATAACTGGAAAGTCCGGCTAAAAGAAATCCTGTACCGCCGATTGAGGCGACTACTGCCCACCAATAGTTGCTTAACCGCCGAGAGCCTAAAACAGATTGACGCAGTATTTTGTTCTCTTGTTGGGTTGGGGTGGCTGTCATACTATCCTGTTCCTTCACTCTCTACAATACGCTCCGCCTATTACTATGGTTATCCAAAACTTTAACTTTTTGAACTTAAGTAGGAACGGAGACCATAAACTCCCGCCGAGCCTAAAAGCTCCAGGTTGTGTGCCGCGTTGTGGTCAGCATGGGCAAGGTAGCCACAATGAACACACCTAAACCTGTCACCTTTTCGGTTTCGTCTATCCCATCTGTTGCAGCTCGAGCAGAACTGCGAGGTTTTGAAGGGGTCTTTCACCACTAGCTGAATCCCCTCCTCCTCACACAACATTTCCAACAACTGCACCAAAGTTCTATACAGCCAATGGGACAGCCGCCTGTTAAACAGGCGAGAGAACGTCCCTCGTTTTCCCTGTTTAACCTTCTTCAAGTCCTCTATACTGAGAACTTTTATCGAAGACCAATCAACTTGCTTCAGGGCATGACCCAACCGAGATTTTATTTCGGCGTGGGTATGCTTTTGACGCTTTTTAAACCCCTGAATCCGTTGATAAATACTTATTCCGGTGTGATGTATGGGTAATGGTCTTTGTACACCTGAGGGAGAGATTGTGCAAGGGTTCACCCCCCCAAGAGCCGCTTCGGTTATTTTATGTCATCTTAGCTTGACCCAATAGAAAATAATAGCAAATAAAGTCACGTACATTGGAGAATTATTTACAATGCCATTTTTGGTTCCGTCCTGGATAGGGTCACAGACTTGGGCTGAAAGCCAACAGGTAGACGCTCATAAGCCAACCGATGACCCCCTGTGCCGCTCAGGGGCAATTCTGAGTTAGATGTATCAATTTGTAAATTTTTCAGTCTCTACTATTATGGTATTCAAGCACTGAATCCCCTACTCTCCCTAGCGAAAATCGAGGATTCGTGTAAAAATGTGATAGTTTAAGAAAAATTAAGTCTACGCCAGTTAAATTATAAGCTGGTGACGCTAGGGTGCTTGACACACCCTGTATTCAGCCAAAGTTAGTCAAATCGACTGACTTTCTCACAGTTAAGGTACGCCGGGACTCGGCGAAACCCAAGCCGCGAAGGTTTGAAACGCCCAACCCTGAATTAACAGGGGTTAGGAGATAACACGATGCCCTTATGGCTTTCCGTCGTGTGCCTGGGAACCCGTTGATCGGGATATATGGAACGAAATTTCCATAGAATCTCCTTTCTTGAAGTTGGGAGAGTGTCAAAAATTCCCAGTCTATCGCTGTGGAACTGTCAAGGGAAAAATCCTTGTAAACCCTTAATGTAAGAGGATTTGAAACGATGACCATAGCTGTCGGACGCGCTCCCAGCCAAAGAGGATGGTTTGACGCACTCGATGACTGGCTAAAGCGCGATCGCTTTGTCTTCATTGGTTGGTCAGGTCTACTCCTGCTCCCCTGCGCCTACTTGGCGGTTGGAGCTTGGCTAACTGGTACAACCTTTGTTACCTCGTGGTATACCCACGGTTTAGCGTCTTCCTACTTGGAAGGCTGTAACTTCCTAACTGTGGCGGTTTCCACCCCCGCCGATACCTTCGGTCATTCTCTACTCCTACTGTGGGGACCTGAAGCCCAAGGCGACTTCGCCCGTTGGTGTCAAATCGGTGGACTCTGGACATTTACCGCTCTGCACGGTGCATTTGGCTTAATTGGCTTCATGCTGCGGCAATTTGAAATTTCCCGGGTTGTGGGCATTCGTCCTTACAACGCCATTGCCTTCAGTGCGCCAATCGCGGTATTTGTTAGTGTTTTCTTGATGTATCCCTTGGGGCAATCCTCTTGGTTCTTTGCTCCTAGCTTTGGCGTCGCCGGAATCTTCCGCTTCTTGCTGTTCTTCCAAGGGTTCCACAACTGGACACTTAACCCCTTCCACATGATGGGAGTGGCAGGTGTCTTAGGTGGAGCGCTATTGTGTGCCATTCACGGTGCAACGGTAGAAAACACCTTGTTTGAAGACGGTGAAGGGTCAAACACCTTCCGGGCGTTTAACCCCACCCAAGCCGAAGAAACCTATTCGATGGTGACGGCGAACCGCTTCTGGTCTCAGATTTTCGGGATTGCCTTTTCCAACAAGCGCTGGCTACACTTCTTCATGCTGTTTGTCCCCGTGACCGGCTTGTGGATGAGTTCAGTGGGCGTCGTTGGATTAGCGGTGAACCTGCGGGCGTATGACTTCGTGTCCCAGGAAATCCGGGCAGC